>NZ_JBHWMB010000032.1:0-94858 GCF_042730015.1 Streptomyces sp. NPDC059957
GCCCGCACCCCGCGCACGGCGGCCGGCGCTGCCGGCGAAGCCACCCCGCCGACGCCGGCCGAAGCCCCGGCGAACCCGTCCGAAGCGCCCCCGGCCCGCCCGGTACGCCGCTCCCGCTCGGTCGCTGACGGCTCCGCGAGCCAGGCGGAACCCCCGGCCACGAGTGCAACCCCGCCCCCGGAGGCTTCGTCCGAAGCGGCCCCGGCCCGCCCGGTGCGCCGCTCCCGCTCGGTCGCTGACGGCTCCGCGAGCCAGGCCGCCGCAGCTCTGGCCGAGGCCGAGGGCACGCCCGCGGCGGAACCCCAGGCCCCGGCCCGCCCGGTACGCGGCAGCACGGACGCCCCCTGGCACAACCCGAAGCCCGCCTTCGACACCCCTGAGACGACCCCGGCGGCTCCGGCCGAACCGGCTACGCCCGGCGAACCGGCGGCTCCCGCCGCCCCAGCCGACCAGGCGGCCCCAGCCGACCAGGCAGCTCCGGCTGACCAGGCGGCCCCGGCCACCCCGGCGGGCTCCGGCGAGCCCGCGCCCGAGCCCGCGTCCGACTCCGAGCAGGAGCCCGGGTCCAAGTCCGCCCCCAAGGCGGACCCCTCGGACACGGACCCCACCCCCAACGACCCCACCGGAGGCGCCGCGTGAACGACGTCCTCGACGTCGCCCTGCGGCTGATCGTCGTCTTCGCCGTCTTCCTCGTGCTCCCGCTCGTCGTAGGGCAGATGGAGCACAAGGTGATGGCCCACATGCAGGGCCGGCTCGGCCCCATGTACGCCGGCGGCTTCCACGGCTGGGCCCAGCTCGTCGCCGACGGAGTCAAGTTCGCGCAGAAGGAAGACATCGTCCCGGCCAACGCCGACCGCCGCGTCTTCCAGATCGCCCCCGCCGTCGCGCTCCTCCCGTACCTCTTGGTGCTCCTCGCCATCCCCATCGGCCCCGGCGAGGGCGCCATCGGCCAGGTCATCGACGCCGGGATCTTCTTCGCGCTCGCCGTCATGGGCGTCGGAGTGCTCGGCTCGCTCATGGCCGGCTGGGCCTCCGCGAACAAGTTCTCCCTCCTCGGAGGCCTCCGCACCGCCGCCCAGCTGCTCGCCTACGAGCTCCCCATGCTGCTCGCGGCGGCCTCGGTCGCCATGGCCGCCGGAACGGTGTCGCTCCCCGGCATCGTCGGCGCCTTCGAGTGGTGGTGGCTGCCCTGGCAGATCGTCGGCGGGCTCGTCTTCTTCACCGCCGGCCTCGCCGAACTCCAGCGGCCCCCCTTCGACATGCCCGTCGCCGACTCCGAGATCATCTTCGGCGCGTACACCGAGTACACCGGCCTGCGCTTCGCGCTGTTCCTGCTCGCCGAGTACGCCGGCATCGTCGTCCTGTGCGCCCTGACCACCGTCCTCTTCCTGGGCGGCTGGCACGGCCCCTTCGGCGGCGAGGACTTCGGCTGGGTCTGGACCCTGCTCAAGATCGCCGCGCTGTCCTTCGTGGTGATCTGGCTCCGCGTGAGCTACCCCAGGCTGCGCGAGGACCAGCTCCAGAAGCTCGCCTGGACCGTACTCATCCCGCTCGCGCTCGCCCAGATCGCGCTCACCGGCATCGTGAAGGTGGCGATCCAGTAAATGCCCCCCATCCCCGGCTCCGGCCTCGCCAAGGGCCTGGCCGTCACGCTGCGCACGATGACGAAGCGCTCGCACACCGCCCAGTACCCCGAGGTGCAGCCCGAACTCCCCCCGCGCTCGCGCGGGGTCATCGGCCTGTTCGAGGAGAACTGCACGGTCTGCATGCTGTGCGCGCGCGAGTGCCCCGACTGGTGCATCTACATCGACTCCCACAAGGAGACGCTCCCCGCCGCCGCCCCCGGTGGCCGTGAGCGCAGCCGCAACGTCCTCGACCGCTTCGCCATCGACTTCTCCCTCTGCATGTACTGCGGCATCTGCATCGAGGTGTGCCCCTTCGACGCGCTGTTCTGGTCGCCGGAGTTCGAGTACGCCGAGACCGACATCCACGAACTGACCCACGAGCGCGACAAGCTGCGCGAGTGGATGTGGACCGTCCCGGCCCCGCCCGCCCTGGACCCGGCAGCCGAGGAGCCCAAGGAGATCGCGGCCGCCCGCAAGGCAGTGGAGAAGGCGGAGACCGCAGCCGCGGCAGCCGCCGCCGCTGCCGCGACGCTCGACACCCCGGCCCCGGAAGGAGACGCGTGATCACCGCAGCCGCCCAAGGCAACGGCTTCCTCTCCCCGAGCGGCGTCGAGATCGCCTTCGTCCTCGTCGGCCTCGCCACCCTCGGCGCGGCCGTCGTCACGGTCACCACCAAGCAGCTCGTGCACGCCGCCCTGTGGCTGGTCGTCGCGCTCGGCGGGGTCGCCGTCGAGTACCTGCTCCTGACCGCCGAGTTCATCGCCTGGGTCCAGGTACTGATCTACCTCGGTTCCGTGGTCGTCCTCCTCCTCTTCGGGCTGATGCTCACCAAGGCCCCCATCGGCCGCTCACCGGACGCAGACTCGGGCAACCGCCCGGTCGCGCTCGGCGTCGCCCTCGTCGCGGCCGCCGCGCTCGTCTGGGTGGTCGTCGACGCCTTCCGCACCACCTGGATCGACCTCGACGGACCCGCCCAGGGCTCCACCAAGGTCTCGGGAGAGATCCTCTTCCGGCACTGGGTGCTGCCGTTCGAGGCGCTGTCCGTCCTCCTCCTCGCGGCCCTGATCGGCGCCATCGTGCTGTCCCGCAAGGACACCCCCGACAGTGCGCCCCCGGCCGCGAACCCCGCCGCGCCCGCCACCGACAAGAAGGGGCAGCGCTGATGCACCTCGCCTACCCCGCCGTGCTGGCGGCTCTCCTCTTCTGCACGGGCCTGTACGGAGTGCTCGCCCGCCGCAACGCCATCCTGGTCCTGATGTCCGTCGAGCTGATGCTCAACGCCGTCAACCTCAACCTGGTGGCCTTCGACGTCTGGCTGCGCGACACCCTGCACGCCGGCCAGGCCCTCACCCTCTTCACCATCGCCATCGCCGCCGCCGAGATCGGCATCGGCCTCGCGATCGTGCTGATGGTGTACCGCAACCGGGGCACCGCGGACGTCGACCGACTGCGCGACACCGCCGAGGGCCACGAGCCGGACGGCTGGAACCCGGCCGGCGCGAACCCGGACAGCGCGAACCCTGCGACCGGAGCCGCCGCGTGAGCACCCCGACCCTCGCCGTACTGGTCCCCCTCCTGCCCTTCCTGGGCGCGCTGGCGGGACTGCTGCTCGGCCGCACCGCCCCAGGCTTCGTCAAGCCGCTCGCCGTCCTGCCGACGCTGGCCGCCGCCGTCCTCGCCGTCCTGGTCGCCTTCCGCCAGGGCGGCGGCAAGGCGATCGACACGGCGACCGAGCTGACCCCGACCGGCTCGGTGCCCATCGAGCTCTCGCTCCACCTGGACGGCTTCGCCGTCATGGTGGCCGTCCTCGTGGGCGTCGTCGCCACCTGCGTGCAGATCTACTCGACGGCGTACCTGCGCGAGGACCCGCGCTACCCCTCCTACGCCGCCCTGGTCTCGCTGTTCACCTCCGCCATGCTGCTCGTCGTCTACTCCGGCGACCTGATGGTGCTGCTGGTCGGCTGGGAGATCATGGGCATCTGCTCGTACTTCCTGGTCGGCCACTACTGGGAGACCGAGGCGGCCCGCTCCGCCTCCCTGAAGGCCTTCCTCGTCACCAAGCTGGGCGACGTCCCCTTCCTCATCGGTCTGTTCGCGCTCGCCACCGACGCCGGGTCCTTCCGGATCACCAAGATCCTGGGCACCGTCGCCGCGGGCGGGCTCGACCACCCGACGCTCATCGCGCTGCTCCTGCTGGCCGGAGTCGCGGGCAAGTCCGCGCAGTTCCCGCTGCACACCTGGCTTCCGGACGCCATGGCGGGCCCCACCCCGGTCTCCGCGCTGATCCACGCCGCGACGATGGTCGCCGCCGGTGTCTACTTCGTGGCCCGCCTCCTCCCCGTCTTCGCGGCCTCCCGTGCCGCACTGGTGGTCCTGGCCGTCATGGCGGCCGTAACGATGGTCGGCTCCGCCCTAGCCGCCTTGGCCCAGGACGACATCAAGCGGGTGCTCGCCTACTCCACGATCGGCCAGCTCGGCTACATGACCGGGGCCCTGGCCGTCGGCGACCGCGCGGCCGCCGTCTTCCACCTCCTGTCCCACGGCGCCTTCAAGGCGCTCCTGTTCCTCGGCGCCGGCGTGATCATCCACGCCGCGGGGACCAACTCCCTCGCCGCCATGTCCCGCATGGACGGCCTGGCCAAGCGCATCCCCGACGCCTTCTGGACGATGACGATCGCGCTGCTCGCGCTCGCCGCCTTCCCGCCCTTCGCCGGCTTCTTCTCCAAGGAAGCCGTCCTCGTCGCCGCCGAGCACACCGCCGGCGGCCACTCGGAGCTCGCCCCGAGCGCGGCCGGCTGGGTGGTCCTCGTCGCCGGCGTGCTGACCGCCCTGCTCACCGCCGCCTACGCCACCCGGCTGTGGCTGATGGCCTTCCGCGGCCGGGGCGCGGCCGCCCCCGACCACGGCAAGGAGCCCGTCGCCATGACCGGCGTGCTGTGGCTGCTGGCCGTCCCGTCCGTCGGCTTCGGCCTGCTGGCCGGCCCCCTCGCCGACTTCTTCGAAGGCCGCGAGCTCACCCCGTCGCTGACGACCTCGGTCCTCGGCACCGGCGCCGCCGCCGTCGGCGCGGTGCTCACCTACGCCCTGTGGCAGCGCGCCAAGGCCCAGACCGCCCTCGCCCCGGCCGGAGCCGGCCCCGCCAAGGTGCCCGCCACCGCCGCGGTGCCCGCGTCCGTCACAGCCGCCGAGTCCGCCGCGGAGACCCCCGAAGTCGCCGAGGTCACCCACGACCACCCCGTCGTCCCGGCCGGCCCCGCCCCCGACCCCGGCCGCGCGCTCCTCGGCCCGCTCCACCGGCACGCCGCCGTCGGCTTCCACCTCGACGCCGTCTACGACCGCCTCTTCGTCCGCCCCGTCCGGGCCGCCGCAGCCCTCGTACGCTTCCTCGACCGCGAGGTCGTGGACTCGTACGTCCGTGGCGCCGGCCTCGGCCCCCGGCTGCTCGGCGGCCTCGTACGCCGCGCCCAGACCGGCAACGTGCAGAGCTACCTGAGTGCCCTGCTCGCCGGCGCCGTGGTCCTGGCGATCGCCACCGCCGTCCTCGCCAACGTCAACGCCGGATCGTGAGCCGTGAGTCAGCCGTGATTGATATCAGCCCGTCCGTGATGCAGTTCCTTCTGGCGTTCGTCGTGGCCGGACCCCTCGTCGGCGCGGTCGCCGCCCTCCTGCCGGCCCCGCCCGGACTGAAGGGCAAGAGCCCCGAACAGGCCGTACTGCGCCACGGCGTGACCGTGACCGGTGCCATCCTCGCCGCGGCGATCGTCCTCGCCGTGGGCTTCGACCACGACGCCCCGTCCCGCTTCCAGGCGACGACGGACATCAGCTGGATCCAGGCGCTGAACGTCCGGATCCACCTCGGCATCGACGGCATCTCGCTCCCCCTCCTCCTGATGACCGCGCTGCTGTTCTTCCTCTGCGCGCTCTACAGCTACTTCAAGCTCCCCGCGGGCCCCTCCGCGAAGGCGTTCGTCGCCCTGCTCCTGGTCCTGGAGTCGGGCACCCTCGCCACCTTCGCCGTCCTCGACCTGCTGCTGTTCTTCCTCGCCTTCGAGATGGTCCTCATCCCGATGTACTTCCTCATCGCCCGCTGGGGCGGTGCTCAGCGGCAGGCAGCCGCCTGGAAGTTCATCCTCTACACCCTCCTCGGCTCCGTCGTCATGCTGCTCGGCCTGCTGCTGATCGGACTGAACAGCGGCACGTTCGACATGGTGGCACTCGCCTCTGACAACGGCCGCGAACTGTCCCACACCACCCAGGTCCTGGCCGTTCTGGCCATCGGGATCGGCCTCGCCGTGAAGACCCCGATGTGGCCGCTGCACAGCTGGCTGCCGGACGCCCACACCGCCGCCCCCACCGTCGGTTCCGTCCTCCTCGCGGGCGTCCTGCTGAAGATGGGCACCTACGGGTTCGTCCGGATCCTGCTGCCCGCCACCCCCGACGGCATGGCCACCTTCGCCCCGTACCTGGGCGCCTTCGCCGCCGTGGGCATCGTCTACGGATCCCTGGCCTGCCTCGCCCTCGCCCGCAAGGGCAACAAGGGCGACCTCAAGCGCCTCATCGCGTACTCCTCCGTCGGCCACATGGGCTTCGTGCTGCTCGGCATCGCGTCCATGACCCCCACCGGCGTCAACGGCGCGCTCTTCGCCAACGTCGCGCACGGCCTGATCACCGGCCTCCTCTTCTTCCTGGTCGGCGCCCTCAAGGACCGCTACGGCACGGCCGACCTCGACACCCTCGCCGGAGCCACCGGAGCGGCCCTCTACGGCCGCGCCCCCCGCTTCGGCGCCCTCCTCGCCTTCGCCGCCATCGCCTCGCTCGGCCTCCCCGGCCTGGCCGGCTTCTGGGGCGAGATGCTGGCCCTCTTCGGCGCGTTCGACCCCGCCGACGGCCTGTCCCGGCCCGCGTTCCTCACGTACATGTCCGTCGGCGCGTTCGGCACCCTGCTCACGGCCGCCTATCTTCTGATCGTCGTACGGCGGGTGTGCATGGGCGACCCGAAGGCCGCGCGCGAAAGCGCCGCCGCCCCCGTGGTCCTCGCGGACATCCAGCGCTACGAGTACGCCGCCTGGACCCCGCTCGTCGCCCTCACCCTCCTCGCCGGCCTGTGGCCCGCGGTCCTCCTCGGCCTCACCGACCCGGCCGTCCAGAAGCTCCTCGCCGGAGGGAACTCATGACGGTCCTCAGCCCCATCACCAGCACCGCCGTCGCCGCCGCCGGCGGCCCCAACATGGTCCAGTCCGTCGACTGGCTCGCCATCGCGCCCGTCGTCATCACCGCCGCCGTCGGCCTCCTCGTCCTGGTCGCCGACCTCTTCCTGCCGGAGCGCCGCAAGCCGCTGCTCGGCTGGATCTCCGTCGCCGGACTGGCAGCCGCGACTGCCACCCTGCTACCGCTGCGCGCCGGCGACCGCAGCACCTTCTGCCTCACCGGACCCGGTACGGCCGACCCCGGCGCGTGCAGCTACGCCGCCGACCACTTCGCGCTCGTCGTCCAGTTCCTCGTCCTGGGCGGCGCACTGGTCACCGCACTGCTGTCGGTCACGGCCGTCCGCGAGGCGCGCATGCCGGCCGGCGAGTACTGGTTCCTGCTGCTCTCCTCCGCAGCCGGCGCGGCCCTGCTGCCCGCCTCCCGCGACCTCGCCACCCTGATCGTGGCCCTCGAAGTCGCCTCGCTGCCCGCCTTCGCCCTCGTCGGCATGCGGCGCGGCGACCGGCTCTCCTCCGAGGCCGCCCTCAAGTTCTTCCTGTCCTCGGTCACCGCCACCGCCGTGTCCCTGATGGGCGTCAGCTTCGTCTACGCCGCCACCGGCTCCCTGCACCTCACCCAGGTCGCCGACCGGCTCGAAAGCGTCCCCGGGCAGCTCGACACCCTCGCCATGGCCGGCGTGGCGCTCACCCTGGTCGGCTTCGCCTTCAAGACGGCCGCCGTCCCCTTCCACTTCTGGGTCCCGGACACCTACGTCGGCGCCCCGCTGCCCGTCGCCGGATACCTGTCGGTCATCGGCAAGGCCGTCGGCTTCACCGGGCTCATCCTCGTCACCGTGATCGCCTTCCCCGCGTACTCCGACGTCTGGGGCCCGGCCCTCGCCGTCCTCGCCGCGCTCACCATGACCCTCGGCAACGCGGCGGCCCTGCGCCAGTCCGCCGACCGTCCCGGCGGCGCCGTACGGCTGCTCGCCTGGTCCTCCGTGGGCCAGGCCGGCTACCTGCTGGTCCCGATCGCGGCCGCCGCCTACGCCGGCCGCGACCAGATCGGCTCCACCGTCGCCTACGCCCTCATGTACGCCGCCGTGAACCTCGGCGCCTTCGCCGTGGCCGCCCTGGTGGCCCGTACGAAGCCCCTCCACCGGCTCTGCGACTACCGGGGCCTGTACGCCGAGAGCCCGCTCGCCGCCCTCGCGATGGCCTTCTTCCTGCTCTGCCTGGCCGGCCTGCCGCCGGGCATCATCGGCCTCTTCGCGAAGGTCACCGTCTTCCGCTCGGCGGTCGACGCGGGGCTGGGCTGGCTCGCCGTGGTCATGGCCGTCAACGTCGTGATCGCGCTGTACTACTACCTGCGCTGGACCGCCCTGCTCTTCCGCGCCCCCGACGGCGACGCGGCCCACGAGGGCGCCCAGGAGGGTGCCCAGAAGGGCGCGCAGCCCCGTACGGGGACCCCCTGGCCGGTCACGGCGGCCATCGTGCTCACCGCCGCCACCGCCCTGGTCCTCTCGGGCGCCCCGCAGCTCGTGCTGCGCTTCGCGACGGGCAGCCTCTTCCCGCTGTAGAGAGCTGCGCGGAGCGCTGCGGGGAAGCATGCCGAAGGGCGGCCGGAGCCCGTTCGGGCCCCCTCAGGGCCCCCTCAGGGCCCTGTCCGAGCCGTGGCCTGCACCGCGCCCGTAACCCGTACGGCCCAACCTCCACCGCGCCCGCCGCGGACCCGCCCCCCGGTCCACCGGGGCGGCGGGGCCTGGCGCGCCCGGGGAACCTGCCGCGCTCACCTCGCGTTGACCAGGAAGGAAGGGTCCACTGGACCGTAGGCCCTCCGATCTCCAGATCCTGGACGGGTCCCCCTGCCGCACCACTTGGAGGGCGCACCGTGCACCGCCGGCACAACGGGCTGAAGACCGCCGTACTCCTCGGTGGTCTGTCGGCCCTCATCATCCTCATCGGCAGCTTCTTCGGCCGGGGCGGCCTGATCGTCGCCGTCTTCGTGGCCCTCGGCACCAACGCGTACGCGTACTGGAACAGCGACAAGCTGGCTCTACGCGCGATGCGTGCCCGCCCCGTCAGCGAGTTCGAGGCCCCCGAGCTCTACCGCATGGTGCGCGAGCTCTCCACCTCCGCGCGCCAGCCCATGCCCCGGCTCTACATCTCCCCGACAGAGGCCCCCAACGCCTTCGCCACCGGCCGCAACCCGCGCAACGCCGCGGTCTGCTGCACCGAGGGCATCCTGCGGATCCTCGACGAGCGGGAGCTGCGCGGGGTCATCGGCCACGAGCTCAGCCACGTCTACAACCGCGACATCCTCATCTCGTCGGTCGCGGGCGCCCTCGCCTCCGTGATCATGTTCCTGGTCAACTTCGCCTGGCTGATCCCCATCGGCCGCTCCAACGACGACGAGGGCCCGGGGCTCTTCGGCATGCTGCTGATCATGATCCTGGGCCCGCTGGCGGCCTCCGTGATCCAGCTCGCCATCAGCCGCTCGCGCGAGTACGAGGCGGACGCCTCCGGGGCCCAGCTCACCGGGGATCCGCTCGCCCTGGCCAGCGCCCTGCGCAAGCTGGACGCAGGAACCAAGCAGCTCCCGCTGCCGGCCGAGCCGCGACTGGAGACCGCGAGCCACATGATGATCGCCAATCCCTTCCGTCCCGGCGAGGGATTGTCCAAGATGTTTTCCACGCACCCCCCGATGGCCGAGCGCATCGCCCGGCTCGAACAGATGGCAGGACGCAGCCGGTGAAGACCATCCTGAACGTCATTTGGCTCGTCCTCAGCGGAGTCTGGCTCTTCCTGGGCTACTGCCTGGCGGGTGTGATCCTCTGCATCACCATCATCGGAATCCCCTTCGGCATCGCCTCGTTCCGCATCGCCGTGTACGCCCTGTGGCCCTTCGGGTACACCGCCGTCGAGCGCCGTGACGCGGGCGCCGCGTCCTGCGTCGGGAACGTGCTGTGGCTGGTCCTCGCGGGCTGGTGGCTGGCCCTGGGCCACATCGTCACCGGCATCGCGCTGTGCCTCACGATCATCGGCATCCCGTTCGGCATCGCCAACTTCAAGATGGTCCCGCTGTCCCTGCTCCCGCTGGGCCGTGAGATCGTCCCCACGGATGCCCCGTTCGCCTCGCGCTGAGCAGCGACGAGCCCGGATCAGGTTTCTCCACTCGTATTAAAGTTCCGGGTTGCGGACGAGTGACGCGGACGAGCGGCACGCACGACGGGCAGGGAAGAACCGATGTCGACTGAGCCCTCCGAGCCCTCTGGGCCTTCCGAGTTCTCCGAGCCCTCCGAGCTCCCCACGACCCTCTCGGTGGTCGTGCCGATGTACAACGAGGAGGACGCGCTGCCGGCCCTGGTCGGCAGGCTGCGCCCGGCACTCGACGCCATGGCCGTCCGGTACGAGGTCGTCGCCGTCGACGACGGCAGCAAGGACCGCACCGCGGAACTGCTCACCGAGTTCCAGGCCAAATGGCCCGAGCTGCGGATCGTGCGGCTGCGCGGGAACTCCGGCCACCAGGCCGCCCTCACGGCGGGCCTGCACAGCGCCTCGGGCGCGTACGTGGCCAGCATCGACGCGGACCTCCAGGACCCGCCGGAGAAGATCCCTGAGATGCTCGACCTGGCCCGCGCTGACGGCCTCGACATCGTCTACGGGGTCCGGGCCGACCGCAGCACCGACACCGGGTTCAAGCGGCACACGGCCGGCGCGTACTACTGGCTGGTGCGCCGCCTCGTCGGCAAGCAGGTGCCCGCGCAGGCGGGCGACTTCCGGCTGCTGAGCCGCGCGGCCGTCGACGCGGTCAAGGCCATGCCCGACCAGCACCAGGTGTACCGCCTGCTCGTGCCCTGGCTCGGTTTCCCCAGCGGCCAGGTCACCTACCAGCGCGAGGAGCGGGTGGCGGGCGAGACCAAGTACCCGCTGAGCAAGATGCTCCGCCTCGGCGTCGACAGCGTCATCAACTTCTCCGCCGCCCCGCTGCGCCTGGCGACCTGGCTGGGGGTGGCCAGCTTCTTCGGCTGCCTGCTGATGGTGGGCGCCACCCTGGCGATCTACCTGGAGGGCAAGACCGTCCCCGGCTGGACCTCGCTGTTCATCGTGATGCTGTTCCTCGGCGGGGTGCAGCTGATCTGCGTCGGCCTGCTCGGCGAGTACATCGGCCGCATCTACACGGCGGTGCAGCGCCGGCCCACCTTCTTCGTCGGGTACGACTCGCACGCCGCCGCGGCGCGGGACACGGAACGCCAAGCGGACTGAGACCCCGCCGTCAGCGGCTGAAAATCCCAGGTCAGGGGGATTGTCAGTGGGGGGTGTCACTCTGTGTGCATGGATGACACCGAGCAGTTGCTGAAGCAAGTAGCCGGTCGTGCGCACAGCTCCCACCAGGGGCGGTACGGGACCACCGGCGCCCCGTCCGCGCCCCTTCCGGCGCCCCTGGCCACCGCGGAACTGCGCCTGGCCGAGGCCGCCCTGGGCTTCGCCCTGCCGCCCCTCCTCGCGGCCCTCCACACCCGGGTCGCGGACGGCGGCTTCGGCCCCGAGTACGGCCTGCTGTCCGTGGAGCGCGCCGTCGCCGAATACACCGCGATGCGCGCGTCGGCCTGGCGCTGGCCCGAGGGGGTCCTGCCCATAGCCGACTTCGGCTGCGGCCTGCGCGCCTGCGTGGACTGCCGCTCGGAAACCGCCCAAGTGCTGCTGTTCGAACCGAACTCGGGCGATCCGGCCCTCGCCTGGTTCCTCGAATCACCCGCACTCGCCGACTGGCTGCGCGGCTGGCTCGACGGCAGCGCCTGGTTCAGCGAGGAATCGGGCGCGGGGGAGGAGTGGGACCTGGAGCTGACCCCCTGGGCGGACTTCAGAGCCCGGGTGTGAGCCGCCGGCGCACGCCGTAGGCCAGCGCGCCCAGCGCCAGCACCGAAGCCCCGGCGATCGTCGACGCGGCGGGCAGCGCGCAGGCCAGCACCACGCAGCCGGACAGCCCCACCGCTGCCACGGCCCGGTCCTTGACACCTGAATCGAGAGTCCACGCGGAGGCGTTCGCGATCGCGTAATAGGCGAGCACGCCGAAGGAGGAGAAGCCGATCGCGCCCCGCAGATCGGTGGTGGCCGCGAGCACCGCCACCACCGCGCCCACCGCCAGCTCGGCGTGGTGCGGCACCTGATGCCGGGGATGTACGGCGGCCAGCGCGCGCGGCAGGTGGCCGTCCCGGGCCATCGCCAGGGTGGTCCGCGACACCCCGAGTACGAGTGCCAGCAGCGAGCCCAGCGCCGCCAGGGCCGCGCCCACCCGGACGACGGGAGTCAGTCCGGGCCAGCCGGCCGCGCGCACGGCATCGGCCAGCGGAGCCGCCGACCGCCCCAGCCCGTCGGCTCCGAGCACCGACAGCGCCGCCACCGAGACCGCGGCGTACACGAGCAGGGCGATCCCCAGGGCGAGGGGCACCGCTCGCGGGATCGTGCGCTCCGGGTCACGCACCTCCTCGCCCAGGGTGGTGATCCGGGCGTAGCCCGCGAAGGCGAAGAACAGCAGCCCGGCGCCCTGGAGCAGCCCGGCGGCGGCCCAGTCCGAACCGTCGAGACGGCCGGCGTCGGCCTCGCCGGAGGACAGGCACGCCACGACGACCCCGGCCAGGACGGCCAGCACCACCGCCACGATCACCCGGGCGATCCGGGCGGACTTCTGCACCCCGCCGTAGCTCGCGGCGGTCAGTGCCACCACCGCGGCCACGGCCACCGCGTGCTGCTGCCCGGGCCACGCGTAGGCCCCGACCGTGAGGGCCATCGCCGCACAGGAGGCCGTCTTGCCGACGACGAAGCCCCAGCCGGCCAGATATCCCCAGAAGGGCCCGAGCCGTTCGCGCCCGTACACGTAGGTGCCGCCCGAGGAGGGATACCGGGCGGCCAGCCGTGCCGACGAGTGCGCGTTGCAGTAGGCCACCAGGGCGGCGACCGCGAGCGCCGCGAGGAGCGCCCCGCCCGCAGCCCGGGCCGCCGGGGCCAGTGCGGCGAAGATCCCGGCGCCGATCATCGCCCCGAGCCCGACGACGACAGCGTCGAAGACACCCAGGGTGCGCTTCATCTCGGTCGGCATGGCGCTGGCGCTGGAGCTGGAGTTCATGGCGGTCACGGCCGGAGGGTACCCGGGCTAGGTGACGCCTTCCCTGCCGGGGACGGGCGTGCGGCTGCGCTCCCAGCCGTCCAGCGCGGTCAGGCAGGCGTGGTCGAGGTGGCGCAGCCCGCTCAGGTCGAGGCGGACGGCACCGCCGCGGGGGAGCGCGTCCAGCTCGTCGAGCAGTTTGGGCAGCCGCAGGAAGCTGGCGTTCCCCAGGATCCGCACGCGCAGTTCGTCGCCCTCCCACACCGGCTCGAGGTGGACGTGGGAGGTCTCCCAGGCCGCCTTGGCGACGGCGAGCCCCAGCCCGGCGAGCACCCCCTCGAAGAGGTTCGTGGCCACGATCGCCGAGGCCGTCGCCACCAGGACGACCGCCTCGCCCCGGTGCGACCGCCACAGGGCGGCCACCGCCCGCACCGGCAGCAGCTTCCAGCCGGCGTGCAGCAGCACCCCGGCGAGCGCGGCGAGCGGGACGGACTCCAGCAGTCCGGGGACGGCCACGGCGAACAGCAGCAGCCAGCCGCCGTGCAGGATCCGCGAGGCCCGAGTGCGGGCGCCGGCCTCGACGTTGGCGGCGCTGCGGACGATGACGGCGGTCATCGGCAGAGCCCCGAGCACCCCACAGAGGGTGTTGCCGACGCCCTGGGCGACCAGTTCGCGGTCGTAGTCGGTCCGGTCCCCGTCGTGCATGCGGTCCACGGCAGCGGCGCTGAACAGCGTCTCGGCGGAGGCGATCAGCGCGAGCGCCACCACGGTCCCCACGGCCCCCACGGAGGCCAGCACTCCGAAGTCCTCCCAGTCGGGCGGGGTCACGGCCGACAGGACGCCCGTGACCCGGACCCGCTCCACGGGCAGCCGCAGCAGTACGGCCACGGCGGTCGCGGCCGCGACCCCGACGAGCGCCCCCGGTACGAGCCGCAGCCGGTCGGGCAGCCGCCGCCAGACCGCCAGGACCGCGACGGTCCCGGCCCCGAGTGCCACGGCGGTCCAGTCGGCGCGCCCGCCGAGCTCCAGGACGCCGGCCAGCTTCTCCAAGGTCCGCGCCGGGGCCTGCGCATCGGCCAGCGCGTACAGCTGACCGGCGATCAGCACGAGCCCGATGCCGGCCAGCATCCCGTGCACGACGGCCACGGAGATCGCCCGGAACCACCGCCCGAGCCGCAGCACGCCCATGCCCAGCTGCACCAGGCCGGCGGCCAGGACGAGTACGCCGAGTGCGGGCAGCCCGTAGGCCCGTACGGCCTCGTAGACGAGCACGGTGAGCCCGGCGGCCGGGCCGCTCACCTGGAGGGAACTGCCCCGGAACCAGCCGGTGACCAGCCCGCCCACCACCCCGGTGAGGATCCCGAGTTCGGCCGGCACCCCGGAGGCGACGGCCACTCCGACGCAGAGCGGTAGCGCGACCAGGGCGACCACCACGGACGCCCCGAAGTCTTCACGTAACGTGCCGGCCCCAGGCATGCGGGAACCCCCTGTCGAGGCGGTGACGGACACCCCTCACCCTGGTGGGCGCACTCCCCGCCGCCCAAGTGCACACGGAGGACGCCACGGGCGCGTACGCCGCTCACGCCCGGCACACACCCACCGAGCGCCGGTCCCGCGACACCGGCCGCAAAACCGCCCGAGACGCCGCCCGCGGTCGCCCCCGCGGAGGCACCTGCCGCACGCGCCCCCCGCCGCAACGACCGCGGCCCGGCGGTCCTCGAAGGACCGCCGGGCCGGCGTGCGGGCTGAGCCGAGGCCCAAGCCGGTGATCAGCGGTAGTTCACGTACTTACTGCTCGCGTCTCTGACCTGCACTCGACCTCGGAAAGGGGGTCTGACGTGCAGAAACCACTGTCAGTAGTTGTCATCGTTTCTCAGCGTTATCCGTCACGTTGTGCCCTCGATGTGCCCTCTCGGGCACGGGACCCACCGGGGCGCCGCCTCTCCACAGCCTGTGGAGCACGACGGCGCCGCCCGGTGGTTGCACACCGAACGGCGCCTTGATCCGACACCCCTCGTATCAGGGAGCCAGACCCATGCCAGAACGTACACGCCTGCCCGACGCGGACACCCGCGCCCTGCTCCAGCAGATCGCCGCCCGGTTGATCGCCGAGCGCCCGCAGCACCCGATGCGGGAGAGCATCCGTACCGCGCTCGTCATCACCTTCGCCGCCCGCCGGCACGGCTACGGCACCGCCCGCGCCGAGCACGCCGAGGAGCAGCTCCTCGCCTTCGCGCCGGCCGTCGAGGTGGGCACCACCCGCAAGCAGTACGCCGCCGAGCTCCGCCAGGCCGCCGGCGGTGACCAGTGACTGGCGTCCGCACCGTCACGGTGCCCACCCTCGACGGCGGACCGGTCACCATGCCCGAGCCGTCATGGTGCGCTGGCCACCCGAACGACCCCACCGGCTACCGGGTAGACCTGCACCACTCGGCGCCGGTACCCGTGCCCGAGGGGCTCATCGGCGTGGACGCCGAGCTCGTCGAGTTCCCTTTCGGCCGGCGCCCCGTGCCGCTCAGCGTCTATGTCGAGCTCGTCGCGCCCGGCGCGACGCTGGACCCGGACGGCCTGCGGGAGTTCGCCGCGGGCCTGGCCGCGCGGGCGGCGCTGCTCGTCGAGTTCGCCGACCGGCTGGCCACGCTCCGCGCCGGGGGTGCCTGGTGACTACACCGCCGAAGGCCGGCAAGCGCATGTCCGTCCGCGTGGACGACACCCTGTCCGACGACCTCGCGATCGTCATGCGGACCGGTATGACGGCGTCGGACGCGGTCCGCTTCGCGGTGGCGTTCCTGGCGCACGGGTACGCGTGGGTGTGGGAGTCCGGGCTCTACCCGGACGGCGTCCCACCTCAGCGTATGGCGGTCCGGGTGCCCCCGTATGACGGCGACCCGACGGCCCCGGCCACGCGTATGACGGACAGCCCCGGAGCGGCGTAGCCGTGCTCCTCGCCGTGTTCTTCGCCGCGGCGACGGCGGTCGGGTTCGTGGGGCTCACCCTCACGGACCCGACCCGCGCCCGCGGCCCCTACGCGCTACCCGCTCTCGGGACGTGCGCGTTCATCCTGCTGCTCGCCGCGCTCGGCGCGGCCCTCCTCCACTGAGGACCCCATGAACATCGTCACCATCGGCGGCGTCACCGTCGGCCTCGGCATCCTCGTCCACTACGTGACCGGGTGGTGGCCCGGCACGAAGCCCCTCCGCAAGGACCCGGTGAAGCACGCCGCCGCGCTTCTGCCGTTCCTCGTCTCGTGGGCCTACGGCGTGCTGACCATCCTCGGCGTCGGCGGCCTCATCGGATGGATCGCCGACACCACCTTGTGGATCTCTAATTGGCTCGGTGACGTCGCCCTCGTCTGGGGCGTCGGGGGCCAGGCTGGCCAGAACATCGCCCGGGTCACCTACCTGCCGCTCACGCAGACGGGGGGCGCCCTGGTGCTCATCTTCACCGTCGGCCTGGTGGCCGCGGTCAAGAAGTCGAAGCACGGGGCGGACATCAAGCGCGGCGCCTGGTGCGGGATCTGCCTCGGCACCTCGGCCGGAGTCGCCGGGTTCGCCGCGGTCCCGCTCGCCCAGGCCGTGAACTGGCTGGGCGGCACGGTCTACGGGGCCCTCGCGTGAGTGCACCCGACGAGGAGGAGCCGGAGCCGAGCCGCACGGCCGGCGGGTGTGTCCTCACCGTCGCCGCCGGGGTGCCCCTGGCGGCCGTGTTCGCGGTGTCCCCCGACGCGGGAGTGCTCACCGTGTGGGGCCTGGTGGTCGCGGGGTGCGGCTGGCAGTACCGACGCGGGCTGTCCGATTCGTCTGCCACTCCCCCACCGCTTCCGGATCCCCCTCTCCGAGACGAGTACGCAGGTCAGATTGTGCGCGTCGATCGGGTGGAGCGGGGCCCGGAAGGGGTTATGTGCACGGTCCACGTGGTTCGGGAGGAGGTGAACCACTCATGATCCGTGCCCTGTTGAGCCTCCTCGGCGCCGAGTACTGCGTGCCCTGCGGCTGGTGGTCCAAGCCCTACTGCGGGCACTGACCCGCCGTTCTGCAACTAGGTGCACAAGGGCCCCCGATGCGTGTGGATCGCATCGGGGGCCCAGTCATGGGGGCTGCCCTACACGGGCGGGCGGCCGGGAGTCGGGGTGGGCGGCGGCGACGGCAGCGGCGGACCGGGGTCCGGCGGCGTCTGCGGGCTTCCGGAGCCGTGCCTACCCATCTCCAGGGTCATCTTCAGTTTCCTTCCGTTGAGCTTGTAGATGCCGTACGGGGGGAACAGATCGACGCGGGCCAGGTAGCCAGCCTCCGCGCACGGGATGCACAGCAGATCGCGACCGTGAGCGTGCGCGGCGGTACGGGCCGCTTGGACCGGCCCCCGCCAACAGGCCTCGCACGTGGTGACGTCCGTGGCGGACGTGTCGAACTCCACGGTGATCACGTCCACATCTCCGGCTCCTCGGAAAGGCCGGCCCGGCGGATCGCGGCGACCGTCCGCTCGAGCCAGCCGAGCGCGATCGGCGCGGAGCCCGCCACGGTCGGGTAGTGGTGCACGAACACGCCGAGCCGGGCGCCCACGGCGTAGTAGGCCTCGGTGTTCTCGAGGAGCGCGTGGACGCCCTTGTCGACGATCTCGGAGGGCACGAGACGCTCGTCGCTCTCGGCCGCCGCGATGTAGAACTTGAGCGTCTCCACGATGACCTGCTCGGCATACACCCAGCCGAAGTCCGGCTCGTTGCGGGCGAGCGTCGCGGTGACCGTCATGAACTCGTCGGCGTCGAGAAGGGCGCGGGCGTTGCGTTCACCGGGCGCAGCGGTGAGCACGCTGCCGATGACAGCGGGCGTCGGAGGGGCTTCGCCCTTGCCGGCGCTGCACGGCGGGGGCGGGGCGGGGCTGGACATAGCGGTCTCCTTCGATGAGGGAGTGCAGGGTCAGCGGACGGCGATGTTGAGCAGGGGGCAGGCGTGGCTACAGGGACCGTCGGGCCGGCCCGTTCACTGCTCGGCCAGGAAGCGGTGGAAGTTCCGTACGGTGCGGGCCAGCGCGCGGGCGTGGTTCCAGTTACCCAGGGGGCTGTCGGTCGGGCCTTCGACGGTGAGCATGCGCCAGTCGCCCCGCGCCGCGGCCGTCGTCTCGTCGCGCGGAACGTCGTCGAGGAGGGACTCGCCGTAGCGCAGCAGGTCATCCACGAGCGAGGCGATCGTGACCTCGTCCGGCTTGTCGTTGTACGGAACGAGGGCCCTCGATACGAGGGCCTTGCCCGTATCCAGATCGGCGCGCGTGCTGGTCATGCCGGTGCTCCCTAGCGTCGTCAGCGGGTGGTCCTCAGAGCCTGACGAGGGGCCGTACGCGGCGGCCACGAATGTGCACCGATGTTCACGCAGAGACCCGATTCGGACGACCTTGCGGACGTCCTCTTGACCGCTCAACCTGCGGCCATAACTGTGGTGTTCATCCGTGCACAACCCGAGCAACGGAGGACACCATGGCGCTACGTTTCGTGGGCATCGACCCGAGCAGCAGCGACGGCGAGAGCCCTACCGTGTGGGTCGACGAGGAGCACCAGGAGCTCGTCTTCCAGGGCTGGCTTCCCAGCCCCGAGCTGGAGGCGGAGTGCGCGGCCCTGGAGCTGCCCGGCCACGGGGCCGGCATCCCGAAGGGAGAGGCCGTGGTGCGGATCCCCGCACGCATGGCGCACATGATCAGGGAGGCCTGCGATGCCCTTGAACGTCCCTAGCTGGCCCGACCTCCTCGGCGCCGCCGAGCACTCGGTCGTCCACCTGGAGACCCGCGATGCCTACGCGGTCGACTACGAGACCGGCCCGTTCGCGGACTGGCGCGCCGGACACCGCCACGACCCTGCCGACCAGGCAGCGTGGTGGCGGCCCTGGCTCGACCTCATCGGCTCCACCGTCGCCCGCGGGGTCACCGTGCGCCGGGCCCGCATCGTCTCCGAGCCGGTCAGCGAGTATACCCGCTTCCTGTACGACGGGACGTTCACGAACGTCGCCGCCGGCGAGGACGTTCGCTGGCTTCCCCGACGTCAGGCGAGCGACATCGCGCTCCCGGGCAACGACTTCTGGCTCATCGACGGGCGCCTCATCCGCTGGAATCACTTCTCCGGCGAAGGGGTGTCTGCCGGCGGCGAGATGAGCGAGGACCCGGCCGCGGCGAAGCTCTGCGCGGACGCCTTCGAGGCCGTATGGGCCAGGGCGACCCCGCACTCCAGCTTCGAGATCAGGTAGGCGGAGCCCAGCTCATGTCCGTGTCCCCGTCATCCGCGGCTCAGGCCGCACGCCGCAGCGTGGCCGATCGGTTGCGTGAGCTACGTGCGGAAGCGGGACTCAGCGGCGGCGAGCTGGGCGACCGCTGCGGCTGGACGCATTCCAAGTCCTCGCGCATCGACAACGCCCGTACGCCTCCCACCCCGGACGACATCCGCCGGTGGTGCGAGGCGTGCGGCGCGGTCGGCCAGGCCCGCGACATCATCGCGCAGTCGCAGAACGCCGAGTCCCTGTACACGGAGTGGCGCCGCCGGTCCCGGAGCGGCCTGAAGCAGCTGCAGCACAGCTACGTGCCCCTGTTCCGTTCCACGCGGCTGTTCCGTGTGTACTCCGCCACGCTCCTGCCGCACTTCGTCCAGACCGAGGGCTACGCCGTCGGCCTGCTCACGGCGATCAGCGAGTTCCGGGAGATCCCCAACGACGTAGCCGAGGCAGTCGCCGCCCGCATGCAGCGGAACCTGATTCTGCGCGAGCCCGGCCGCCGGTACGTCCTCCTCGTCGAGGAGGGCGCACTACGTCACCAACTGGCGGCCGCCGACGCTATGGCCGCTCAGCTCGGCTACCTGATGACCGTGGGGGCGATGCCGTCCGTGAGCCTAGGCATCATCCCCATGGCCACCCGCGAGCGCTCCCAGTGGCCGCTGGAGACGTTCCACATGTACGACGACACCCTCGTGTCGGTGGAGCTCCTCTCGGCCCGCGTCACGGTCACGCAGCCGAGCGAGATTGCCCTCTACGAGAAGGCGTTCGCGGCGCTCCAGCAGATGGCCGTGTACGGCGCTGATGCCCGCGCACTGATCATGGAAGCCGTGGCCGCGCTGCGTTGACCGGCACGCACCTGATTTCTCAGGGCCGTGTAGCACGGAAGTGCCCGGCCCCCGGTGCGGTAGGGGCCGGGCACGGGCGCAGCCGTCAGGCGGCTGCTGGTCCGGGCGGGTTGTCGCGGCTCAACTGGGCCAGCCGTCGGGGATCCGCTGAACAGTCCTCCGCGTGGTGCATCGCGTAGCGCTCGGGGCCGATGCCCTCCATCGAGGCACCGGACAGGCAGTGGCCATCGGGGGTCACCCCTTCCTGCTCGGGCGTCACGTACAGCAGCGCCACCGTCTTGCGCTGGCCGTTGAACTCCGGCCGCGCGGTGCAGCGCTCGAAGGCCTCGCCGCCCCTCCGCCACCCGGCGACACGCGCCCCGTACAGCTCGCCGGGGATGAAGACGTTCCGGTCCCTCCGGTACGCCAGTGCCGCGGCGTTGGCCGCGGCCCGGCAGGCGGACGTCCGCGCGTCCTGCCACTCGGTGCACTCCTGCACGTGGGCCCGCCAGGCCTCCGCGGCGTCCACCTCGACGGGCGCCATCACGCGGCCCGCCGACGCAGGAGCTCCACTTGCCGCTGCCGCGCCCCCGTCTCGGCCCGCCGGCGCAGCACCGCGGCCGCCTGGCGGCCGGTCAGCCGCTTCGCCCCCGGCGCTCCCTGCCGCTCGCGGTAGCGGCGCACCGCCACCTCCAGGTTTCCGGCCTCGGCCAGCGCCCGGACCTCGTCGAGGTCCATGCCCGCCCCTGCGGCCAGGGTCATGAAGGGGTGACTGCCCATCTCTACGCTCATCGTTCGCTCCTCTGTTGGTGTGCTCGGCGGCGGCTTCACCGGCGCCTCGCTCGGGGGTGCTGCACTGAGGGCCGCACGACGGTCCCTCCGGCACTGCTGGCACGTGCGCTCTCCGGCCGGCAGAGACTTCGTTGCGGTCCAGATCAAGCGCCCGCAGGTACCCGCGCACGGGGTGTCCGGCTTCCTCGGCATGAGGCCTCCTTCAAAATCAACCGGCCCGGTGTCGTTCACTCGGGCACCGCCAAGTGCTTCATCCACTCCTCCTCGTCGCCGTCGAGCAGCACCTCCATCAGCTCCCGCAGCGCGCGAACCGCAGCCACGCCAGCGGTGCCGCCGGCCTCCGCCGTGCGAGCCAGGTTCAGCGCCATCTCCCGCTCGACGTCCGCGTTGCCGATGTCCGCGTACGCCGCGCGCACCACCCCGACGAGGGGCCCGTCCGCGACCGGCCCGGCGCCGTCGAGGTGGGCTCGGATCGCCGCCACCGCGAACGCGGACATCGAGGTCCGGTGCTCCTTCGCGACGCCCTCCAACTGGTCGCGCAACTCCTGAGGGACCCGCAGAGAGAGCGTCATCGTGGCCGCCATCACGGGGCCTCCAATCGGTCGGTGTGACATCTGAATCCGCCGGATGCAAATTCCAGAAAGCTTGGGCGTGGGCTGGGACAAGATCAATCCCAAAAAATCGGGGGCTTCCTCGCGCGCGAAGAGCGGGGAACCGGATCACGGCCACTGGGCAAGGCCTTCCTTGCGAAGGTCTGCGGCCGCGGTCGGGTCGACGAGGGCGAGCGCGTCGGCGAAGAGCACGGGCCACCACGTCGGGCCGCCGGGGGTGGTGAGGACGAACACGTCCTCGCGCTGGGCTCCTTCGGGCTGGCGGTCGATGGCTGCCATCACGTTGCGGTAGGGCACGGTCTTGGCGACGACGATGACCGCGGCCACGTCGAGGATGCGGCCGGCGAGGCGGACGGCGCCGGGGCGTTCGGTGCGGAGGACGGTGGGGCTGCCGTTGTCGACGTAGGCCATCCAGCTGGGGATGTCCTCCAGGTTCTGCATGAGGCGGCCGAGGGTGTCGGGCGGGCTGGTGATCAGGTAGTGGTCCTGTGCGTCGAGGTGCGCTGCGATGCGCTCCAGTGCGTCGGGCCGGGGGATGAGTTCGTGGGTGCTGCTGATGTTCATGAGGGGCTCCAGACGGGTTTTGTCTCGCATCTCGTCTCACGTCTCACCCTTAAGGGGGGTGAGACGAGACGAGACTTCTCGCGAGTGGTTGAGACGCGTGAGACTTTCGGGCTACGGCGACTCCCTCGCCGCTGCGGGAAGGGCGTAGATCGGCCGCTTCTCGGTGCCGATATTTCGGAGCGATCCCCTGTTGACCAGGGAGTTCAGCGCGCGGTACACCGAGGCCTTCGGTACGTCGGTCACGGCCATGAGGTTGGTCGCGGTCGCGCTCGTTGTCTCAAACGAGTCCCGCATGGCGGCGAGGATGACCTCTTCGTTCTTGGTCATCTCGTCGCCGCTGGGCGTCATGCTGCGGGCGGCGAGAACGACGGACTGTCCGACCGGCGTGAGGCGCAGCCACACCGTCTCGAAGGCGTCTTCATCCTTCTGCTTGTCGCTGTGGACCTCGACGTACTCCCCATCCTTGGTGACCTTGATGACGCTGGTGGCGGCGCCCTCGAAGGCGCTGGCGCCGCGCATGTCGAGGCCGTTCTTGCCGGAGTGGTGGACCATCAGCACGCACGCGCCGCAGGCCTGCCGGATCTGATCCGCGGCGTCCACGACCTTGGACATCTCGCCGTTGCTGTTCTCGTCCGCGCCCACGGTCACGCGGGCCTGCGTGTCGATGATGACCAGGGCCGGGGCCATCTCCTTGATGAGGGCGACGAGGGCCTGGCGGTCGATGCCGTTGAGTAGCTGCACGGCCATCGGCAGGAAGGTGACGTTCTGCATGGTCACGCGGAAGGCTTCCTCCCATGCCCTGACGCGCTTCCTGATGCCTGAGGCGCCCTCGGCGACGAGGTAGAGCACGGGGCCCGTCGAGACGCTCCGGTACTGCCAGGGCAAGCCGCTGCCGATGCAGCCAGCCCAGTCGAGGGCGACGAACGACTTAGCCGAGCCGGGCTTGCCGTACAGCCAGGCGAGGGAGTCCATGTAGAGGACGCCGTCGATGAGCGGTACGGGGTCCGCGATGCCGTCGAGGCCGGCCGAGTCGACGAGCGCGGCCCGTAGCTCGGCGAGGCGGGCCTGCATGGGGTTCTCGCTCGGTTCCTCCGGCCGCGCGCGCTCGACCGGGCTGGCGGGTGCCACGGGCTCGGTACGGGGCTCGGGCACGACCAGCCCAGAGAAGTCGTTGCGGGTGTCCGCACGGGCGACGGGCGGCCACGGGTGCCGGGGCTGTGCCATGCCGGCGCGGAGCCCTGACTCGATGGTGGCGAGCGCGCGGCCCTCGGGGTGGTTGCCCGCGCGGGCGGCCGAGAGGAGCGTCTCGCGTGCCTCGCCCTCGCTGAGCGCTCCGGCGCCCACCAGCGTGCCGAGGCTGAACGCGGCCGTGTTGATCGCGGTGTTCTGCTCGCCGTTGGCCGCACGGGTGATCGCGTCGCACTCCGCCTGCACGACCTTGCGGGTGTACGCGTCGTGCCGGTCGCTCGGGATGACGATGTTCGTCGCGGGCCCGGCCGGGACGGAGGCGCGGGCCTGGAGGGCTTCGAGGAGCCAGGCCGGCGCCATGACGGGGGGCTGTTCGTGGTCCTCCAGCGTGTAGACGACGCCGGTCGCGTGGACGGAGCCGAGGCCGATGACGTACGCGTTCCCGGCGCGCACGTCCCCGTCGAACTTGCCCTTCAAGGCGCCGAGCCCGTTGCCGAGCTTGGCCTCGGCCGGGGCCCAGTAGTAGTCATGGTGGCCCTTCGCGGTGTGCACGCGCATGGTGGGCGCGTGCACGTGGCCGAGCGCGCCGGCGGTGTCCTCCAGGGCGCGGGGCCTGTCACTGTCCATGACGAGGAGCTGCTCGCCGTTCGGGCCGGCGCAGCCGCCTACGTAGACGCCGACGTTGCGCGGCGCGCCGCTGAACAGCCGCCGCACATGCTGCTCGTCGCGACGTGTGGCCCGGGTGAACGGCTCTGCGGGGTGCTTGCCGCGGTCGGTGCAGGTGTCCGGGTCGTGGCCCTGGCCGATGCCCGCGCAGCGCTCCGCGCCGGGGTGGTCCGCGGCGAACACCACGAACTCGCGCTCGGCGAGCCACAGCGCCCCGGCGAGGGGAGTCTCGACCGAGGCGCGGGGCTCGGTGGCGTTCATGGTCAACGTGCGTTCTCCGTCTTGTCCGTCGCGACGTGCTCGGCGAGGGCGAGGACGTCGGCGACCCAGCGGCGGGCGGCGGCGCGGGTACTGATCGCGCTCGGCTGCTCTTCGAGGCTGGCTCTGATCGATCCGAGGGCGAGCTCCCGGCGGGCACGCTCGCGGCGGGCCTGGACGAGGAGCTCGTCGGTGTACGGGCACTGCGGCCAGTCGCCTCCGGGGATCCCGGAGGGCCCCGGCGCCGTGGTGGCGCCGGGGGTCCGGGGGGAGGTGCGGGAGGTCACCGACCGGCCTCGACGTTGGTGACGAGGGCCTCCACGGCGTCCAGGTGGGCCCGGAGCTCGGCGATCCGGCTGCGGGCCTCGGTGGGCGTGAGGTCCTCGTCCAGGAGGCCGATCTTGACGCCCTTGCCCCAGTCGATGATGTTGACGGGCAGGACTTCGCGGCCGTAGGCGTCCGCGCAGGTCGCCGACATGCAGGCGCTCATGTGGTCGTCGTGGTCGCCGGTCTCGACGCACCAGCCGTGTACCTCGCACGGTGCCGTCGGAGCGTTCGAGCGTTGGAGCACCGCGAGGACTTCGGCGAGGACGGCCGGGGTGTCTCCGGCTTTGCGGATCTCCCGGGCCACGGCGTCGAGGAAGGCGCAGTAGTTCTCGTCCTGGCCTTCCTTGGCTTCCTCGATGCCGCTCAGGACCCACTCGGCGTGGGGCGTCAGGGTCGGGGGCGCCGGGGGGAGGTCAGCGAGCAGGGGGTGCACCTTGCCCGTCGGGGCGGTGGCCGCGGCGAGCGCACTGGTGATGTTGGTGGCGGTCGTGGCAGTCTTCATCTTGAAGCTCCTTCACGGCCGCGCATATGGGACTGCGAATCCCGCGCGGCCGTTCGGCTGTTCTGGATTGGGACGGCGGTGCTTCGTGGCCCCCGGCGTACAGGTGTTGACGCACCTGCTGGGGGCCGTCTTCATGCGGCGATCGTCTGGTTGTCGAGCCAGGCCTCCACGTCCGCCCAACGGGCGCGGAGGTGGCGGCCGACCTTGATGAACTTCGGGCCGCTCCCGCGGCTGGACCACTGGTAGACCGTGGCGAGCGGGACGCCGCAGTACTCGGCGACGTCCTGCGCCGTGGCCAGTGGGCGGCGGGACGAGGGTGCGGTGGGACGGGCGGAAGGCTTCACACGACGCTCCTGGTCGTAGATTCGACGAACGGGCTCGCCTTATCGACGCATGCCACAGCTTGCCGCGCCCACTTGCCACTCGTCAACCCGCCGCGTACATTCGTCGTTATGACGAGTTCAACGACTGTGAGCGACGTCGTCGCCGAGCGCGTGAAGGAAGTCCGCAAGCGCCGTGGGCTAACCGCCGTTCAGCTCGCCGAGCGCTGCGCTGCCATCGGTGTTCCCGAGTTGACACCGCAATCCGTGTCTAACATCGAGACCGGGCGTCGCGACAAGGCCGGCGCCCGGCGGCGGTACGTGACCGTGGACGAGCTCGTCGCTCTTGCCGTGGCACTCGAAGTGGCCCCCGTGCACCTGCTGGTGCCGCCGCACCCGTCCCCTCGCTGGGACGGGGGGCAGCACGATCCCAACGACGAGGCTGCGTACCGGCTTACGCCCACGCGGACCGAGCCGTCGTTCATGGTCCGGCGTTTCATCAGAGGCGAGACCCCTCTGCCAGGCATGGACGAGAGGGCCTTCTACTCCGAGATCCCTCCGCAGGAGTTCGCCCCCCTGCTCGGGAAGGATGACCCTCGTGGCGCAGGTCTATGACCGGTGGCACCTCTCCCGGCCTCGCAAGGACGCGGAGCAGTGCGCCGAGCACTCCAGCAAGACCCGCGCGCTCGTGGCCAGCAAGGACCACGGCAAGGGGAAGCGCTGGCAGGTCCGTTGGCGGGACGCGGCTGGTGAGCAGCAGAAGGAGAACTTCACCAAGCGCAGCCAGGCCGACACCCGGGCCGCGACGATCGAGGCCGACCTCGCCCGCGGGCTGTACGTCGACCCGGCGGCCGGCAAGGAAGGCTTTCAGGCGGTCGGCGAGCGCTGGCGGACCGGCGCTGTGCACCGCGACAGCACAGCCGAGCGCGTGGACCGAGCGCTCAGACTGCACGTGTACCCGCTGCTGGGGAACAAGCCGATCGTCTCGATCCGGCCCTCAGAGATCCAGTCCTGGATCAAGAACCGCTCACAGGTCCTCGCGCCGACCACGCTGAAAGTCACCTACGCGTACGTCGTCACGATCTTCCACACCGCCGTGCGCGACCGGATCATCGCGATCAACCCCTGCGACGGGGTGCGCGTCCCCGACGTGCGCCGGCCCGAGGTCGTGCCGCTCCACCCGGCGGCCGTGAAGGCCCTCGTTGCGGCGGTGCCAGCGTGGTACCAGGCGCTCACCCTGCTGGCCGCCGGCGCTGGTCCCCGCCAGGGCGAGACCTTCGGGCTGGAGGTCGAGCACGTCGACTTCCTGCGGCGCGAGATGAAGATCTGTCAGCAGCTCGTAGGGCCGGACAAGGGGGAGCCGTACCTCGGTCCGCCGAAGACGCACGAGTCGTACCGGACCGTGCCGCTCGCGAAAGCGGTAGTGGATGGGCTGGCCGCCCACCTGGCGCGGTTCCCGGCCCGCGAGGTGGAGATCTGGGACCGGACCGATCCGCGGAAGCCCCACCTGCGGAAGGCCAAGCTGCTCTTCGTCAACGAGCAGCGGGAGGCGATCCGCCGGGGCGCCTGGTCGCACATCTGGGACGTCGCTACACGCAACGCCAACGTCGCCCTCGCCGCGCAGTACGAAGCCGCTCACGCGCGCTGGGTGGGCGCCGGGCGCCCGGAGGGTGAGGAGCCGTCACCGGTCGAGGTCCCTGTCGGCGCGACGATGCACGACCTGCGGCACTTCTACGCCTCGCTGCTGATCAAGCACCGCGAGAGCGTGAAGACGGTTCAGCGCCGTCTCGGCCATTCCAAGCCCTCGATCACGCTCGACATCTACACGCATCTCTGGCCCGACGAGGAGGACACAACGCGTGCCGCCGTCGAGGCGGTCCTCGGCGATGTGCCCGCGTTGTGCCTTCCAGCCAAGGCCCTGTGACCTATGCGCAGGTCAGAGGCGTTGTTCAGCGGTAGTTCACGAACTGGATCGCGAAGTCCAGGTCCTTGCCCTTGAGGAGGGCCTGGACTTCCTGGAGGTCGTCGCGGCTCTTGGAGCTGACGCGCAGCTCCTCACCCTGGACCTGGGCCTTGACGCCCTTGGGGCCCTCGTCACGGATGATCTTCGCGACCTTCTTGGCGTTCTCCTGGGAGATGCCCTCTTCGATCGTGGCGAAGATCTTGTACTCCTTGCCGGACAGCTGCGGCTCACCGGCGTCGAGCGCCTTGAGGGAGATCCCGCGCTTGACCAGCTTGGTCTCGAAGACGTCCAGGACGGCCTTGACGCGCTCCTCGGAGTTCGCCTCCATCAGGATCTTCTCGCCGGACCAGGCGATCGTGGCGCCGGTGCCCTTGAAGTCGTAGCGCTGCGAGAGCTCCTTGGCGGACTGGTTGAGGGCGTTGTCGACCTCCTGCCGCTCGACCTTCGAGACGATGTCGAAACTGGAGTCGGCCATGTGCTGTGGCTCCTTGAAGTCGGTAGTGACGGCCCCGAAGGGCGCGGCCGGACATCCCCGGACCGCTCCGCAAAGCCTAGCCACCGCGCCCACGTCCGGTGCTGATCAATCCGGTGGCGAAGCACCCCCGGTCATCGGGTATCGTTTACGTCGTTGCCACGGAGCGCCGCCGCAAGGCGGAAAGATGGCAGCGATCTTGGCGGTGTGCCCGAGTGGCCAAAGGGAGCAGACTGTAAATCTGCCGGCTCAGCCTACCCAGGTTCGAACCCTGGCGCCGCCACGCGAGTGAAACCCTCGCCCATTGCAGAAATGCGATGGGCGGGGGTTTTCTCGTACACCCGGAACCGGGACGCCCCACGGAAAACCACTGGGCGGCGAAGCGGACAAGGGCGCATGCTGTCCGCATGATCAGTATCAGCATCAGCGGCCGAAAGGGCCATGGCGCGTAAGGCGCCCTCGCAGGTCCGGTCGGACCTGCCACGCCGGACGTCCCGAGAGGGCGACCGAGCCGTCGTTCCGGGCGTCTCCTCCCGCACCCTTGTGGAAATCGCCCGCGTCGAACGCCACCGGTACGAGCCGGGCGCTGCCTACCGGGCACTGTCCGCCTGGCGCGCGACGGTGTACGGCAGAGGACCGTCGTGGATCCTCTACCCGAGCTGGGACGACGACTACCCCTGCTGCCAACCCATATGGGGCGGCGATCACCGGGAGACCTTGGAGGTCTTCTGCCTCTCCCTGCCCCGTCACGCCGTGCGGGAGCTGCGGGCCGTACTCGCGCCGCTCGACGCGCGGTTCCTCGCCCGGACGCTCCCCGATCCGTACGCCCCGCCGGGGGATCCGTGGTGGCGGCGTCGGCTGGAAAGGGCCTGAGGGGCCTGACGGAGAGGGCACGGGCGCGGGGTGAGCCCATCGGGCGGATCGTGCGTACCGATGTGGGGCCCCGGTCGTTCATCCGGCGTGAAATGGACTTTTGACACACGCGGAAAGGTCGGCGGCGGGGTGCTCCTCGCCCTGCTCGGAGCGGGGATCCCGGCCCTGGTCGGAGCGGCGCTGGACAGTGATGTGGGGCATCCCTACCAGGAGACCCGGCTCTACTTCGGCACCGAGCGGCCGGACGGCCGGCCGCCGGTCGGGGAGCGGGAGTTCATGGGGTTCCTCGAACGGGAGATCACCCCCGCCTTCCCCGAGGGGCTGACCCTCCAGGACGGGCGCGGCCAGTGGCAGCGGGACGGGAAGATCATCCGTGAGATCTCGTACGAGGTGGTGCTGCTGTACCCGGAGCAGGAGGCCGACGAGCGCGGCGCGCGCATCGAGCGGATCCGGGAGGCGTACGAGAAGCGGTTCGAGCAGGATTCCGTCGGGCGCTCCGACGACCGGCTGACCGCCGACTTCTGATCGTTCGGCTGGTCGGCTGGTCGGTCGGTGGCCGGCAGGCCGGTCGGTGGCCGGCAGGCCGGTCGGCTGACCGGGCGACCGGCGGTCCGTGGCCGGGTGTTCCCCGGCCGGCTTCCGGCCGGCCGGGGCACTGCGGGACGGCCTAGTTGCCCGCCATGTCCTTGACCGCCACCGGGACCGGGGTCGAGCCCCCGATCAGCTCCAGGGTGAGGCCCGCAGTCGCCGGGGTCTCGATCAGCTCGGCGAGCACCTCCGCCACGTCGTCGCGGGTGACCGGCCCACGGCCCGTCTGCGCCTCCAGGCGGACCAGGCCCGTACCCGCGTCGTCGATGAGCGAGCCCGGGCGCAGGATCGTCCACTCCAGGCCCAGACGGGTGCGGACGTGCTCGTCGGCCTCGCCCTTGGCGCGGAGGTAGGCGTCGAAGACCTCGTCGCCCTCGCGGCGGGTGTCCGCGCCCATCGAAGAGACCATCAGGAAGCGGCGCACCCGGGCCCGTTCGGCGGCGTCCGCGAACAGCACCGCCGCGCCCCGGTCCACCGTGTCCTTGCGCCCGGCCCCGCTGCCGGGCCCCGCGCCCGCCGCGAACACCGCGGCGTCCGCGCCCTGCAGGATGCCCGCCACGTGCTCGACGGACGCCGATTCCAGGTCGCACAGCACCGGTTCGGCGCCCGCCTCCCTGAGGTCGTCGCCCTGTGCCGGATCGCGGATGATGCCCGCGACCTCGTACCCGCGCGCGGCGAGCAGGCGCTCCAGCCGCAGCGCGATCTGACCGTGTCCACCCGCGATGACGATGCGCATGCCACGACCGTACGACGAGCCGGGCGCCCGCGCCCGGGAACATGCGGTGAACCCTCAGGGACCGGGCTCCATACGGCCCTGCCGGGGCAGGTCCAGGGCCACCGCGACGGCGGAGTCGCAGTACTCCCGTACGGCACTCGTCCGGGCTACCACCCGCCCGCGGTGGATCACGATCCGGCTGTACGCGAGGGACAGCACGCTCGCGATCCGCTCCCCCCGCACGGCGAGCAGCTCCGCCGGGAAGCCGGCCTCCACCCGCACCTCCGGCAGGCCCATCGCCTCACGGGCCGCGCCGGCGACCGAGTGGTAGGCCTCGGCTGCGCGGAGCCCGCCCTGGGAGGCCAGGAGGTACGCGGCTTCGAGCGGGTCCCCGCGCCCGACCGGGTTGCCCGCGTCGCGCAGGGCCCCGCTGCCGGCCGCCACACGGACCCCGGCGGCGCGCAGCAGCCGTACGGGGGCGGTGCGCAGGCCCCGGCGCTCCAGGGCCGCGCAGTCGCCCTGGGGGAGGCAGGTCACCCCTACGCCGGCGGCCGCCAGCTGGTCGGCGGCCCGGGTCGCCACGTCCAGCGGGAGCCGCGACAGACCGCCGCAGGGCCCGATGGAGACCCCGGGCCGCAGCCCGCCGGCCATGGCCGCGAGCCGGGACAGGCGGGCGGGGTCGTCTCCGTCGGTGTGGAGGTCGACGGGGCAGCCGTGTTCGGAGGCCAGCTCCAGTACGGCTTCGAGGAAACCGGTGGGGTCGGGGTCGAGGTCGGGGCAGCCGCCGATGACGGATGCACCCATCTTCACGGCGTCCCGCAGCATGGCCAGCCCGTCGGCCCCGGCCACCCCGGTGAGCAGCCGGGGCACGGCGACGGTGGTGAGATCGGTGAGCCCGCGCAGGGAGCGGCGGGCCTGGAGCACGGCTTCCAGGGGGCCGAGGCCGTGCACGTCGCCGATGCGCACGTGGGACCGGACGGCCGTGGCGCCGTGCCCGAGCTGGAGCAGGGCCGCCTCGGTGGCGCGCCGCTGCACCTCGTCGGGGGAGTAGGAGACGGGCCCCTCGCTGTCCGCGGTCAGGGCGGTGTCCCCGTGGGAGTGGGGCTCGGCGGGCGCGGGGAGCAGGAGGTAACCGGTGAGGTCGACGCGGGCCCCCGAGGCTGCGGGCAGGCTGCCTGCCGTCCCGACGGCCTGGATCCGGCCGCCGCCGAGGCGGACGTCGACGGCGCGGCCGTCGGTGAGGCGGGCACCGGTGAGGAGCAGGGTGCCGGCCTCGGGGGCCGGGCCCTGGCCGCCCTGGGCACCCTCGGGGCCGGGCCCCTGCCCCTGGCCATGCCCTTGGCCATGACCCTGGCCCTGGCCGCTGCCGGGGCGGTTGCGCGGGGAGTGGGACGGCTGCTGCGGCGGGCTGTCGGACATCGCGCTCCTGCGGTGGCTCGGGCGGTTCCTGGAGCCGTGGCCGCGGCCCGCGGCCCAAGATCACGCAGCGTGCTCAGAGCCTAGGGGGCCGGGGTGCCCGCTTCGCGGAAGAGGGCAATAGTCGTACCGGTGCGTCTGGGTGGGCCGTCATGTGGGCCGTGATGCGGGCCGTCATGCGGGCCGTCATGTGGGCCGTGATGCGGGCCGTGACGTGGACCTCGATGGCGAGCGCGTCCCCAGGGGCCGGAATCGAAGCCGAACAGGTGAGGGTCTCCACCGAGGGTCTCTGTCGAAGGGCTCCGCCGGAGGGCGCCGCCGGAGGGCTCCGCCGAGGTCGGGCGCGGCTTCGTGGTGACTCAGCGTGGGAATCGGGCGGGCGAGGGCGTCCGCGGGTGTGATGCCGGACACTTTTCGGGGCGAAACATGCCTGGAGGGGGTCCTGAGGCGCGTCGCGCGCCGATCAAGAAAGGTGCCGGCGGCGCTCGGAGCCCAGGCCCCGCAAAGGATTTGGGCGATCGGCGGGCAACCGTGTAATGTCTTCCTCGCTCGCCCCAATAGCTCAGTCGGTAGAGCGTCTCCATGGTAAGGAGAAGGTCTGCGGTTCGATTCCGCATTGGGGCTCTGGTGAGAGAGGTTCCCCACCCTCGGGTGGGGAGCGGATCTCATCAAAGCGGCGTAGCTCAGTCGGTAGAGCAAGCGGCTCATAATCGCTGTGTCACCGGTTCAAATCCGGTCGCCGCTACACCCAGTAGCCGATTGCGGGGTCGGTCTCCCGATCGGCTACTCTTTTATGCGTTCATCCGTCCCTAATGTCCGTCAAGGAGCACTCACGTGGCTGCCACCGACGTCCGCCCGAAGATCACGCTGGCCTGCGTGGAGTGCAAGGAGCGGAACTACATCACCAAGAAGAACCGGCGTAACAACCCGGACCGTCTTGAGATGAAGAAGCACTGCCCGCGTTGCAACTCGCACACCGCGCACCGCGAGACCCGCTAGTCCTTAGCGAAGTCTCGTTCAACAGGCACAGTCATGAGGTCGTCCCCTTCATTTAGGGGGCGGCCTTATGTCGTTTCGACAGATCGTTTTGACAGATCGTTTCAGCAAGGAGGTAGGGAGTCATGGCGCTCGACCAGTCCTTCGTGGGGCGGAGCTACCCGCCCACCGATCCGTACGAGGTCGGCCGGGAGAAGATCCGCGAATTCGCGGTCGCCGTGGGTGACGCCAATCCGGTGTACACGGATCCCGAGGCAGCCAAGGCGTTCGGTCACCAGGACGTGATCGCCCCGCCGACCTTTGTGTTTGCCATCACGTTCGCGGCGGCCGGCCTGGTCGTCGACGACCCGCAGCTGGGGCTGGACTACAGCCGCGTCGTGCACGGCGACCAGAAGTTCGCGTACACCCGTCCCGTGCGGGCCGGTGACCGGCTGACTGTGATCTCTACCATCGAGTCGATCAAGTCGCTCGCGGGCAACGACGTCATCGACATCCGCGGTGAGGTCCACGACGAGTCCGGCGAGCACGTGGTGACCGCCTGGACGAAGCTCGTCTCCCGGGCGCCCGAGCCCGCCGCCGCTCCCGCCGCCGCCGGTTCCGCTCCCGAGGAGGCCTGAGATGGCTGCCCAGATCCAGTACGACGAAGTCGAGGTCGGCACCGAGCTGCCGGGGGCGTCCTTCCCCGTCACGCGGGCGACGCTGGTGCGGTACGCGGGTGCGTCGGGCGACTTCAACCCGATCCACTGGAACGAGAAGTTCGCCACCGAGGTCGGCCTGCCCGACGTGATCGCCCACGGCATGTTCACCATGGCCGAGGCGGTCCGCGTGGTGACCGACTGGGTGGGCGACCCGGGTGCGGTCGTCGAGTACGGGGTGCGGTTCACGAAGCCGGTCGTCGTACCGAACGACGGGCAGGGCGCGCTGATCGAGGTCACGGCCAAGGTCGCGGCGAAGCTGGACGACAACCGGGTACGGGTCGACCTGACGGCCATGAGTGCCGGGCAGAAGGTGCTGGGGATGTCGCGCGCGGTGGTCGCTCTCGCGTAAGGAACCCCCGGGTGCACTACCGACAAGGCCCTGACCGCCGAGGAAACTCGCAGGTCAGGGCCTTTTTGGTGGCCGCTTCCGGTTTCGGCTTGTCAAGTTAGTGATTGAGTACTAACTTCGAAGCATGGCAAGGATGAGTGCGGATGAGCGGCGCGAGAGCGTCATCCTGGCGGCGATGGGCGAGTTCGCCCGGGGCGGGTACTACGGGACCTCCACCGAGGCGATCGCCAAGCGGGTCGGGGTGTCCCAGCCCTACCTGTTCCGCCTCTTCCCGAACAAGCAGGCCATCTTCCTGGCCGCCGCCGCGCGCTGCATGGAGGACATCCGGCTCGTCTTCGAGGAGGCCGCCAAGGACCTCCCGGTCGAGGGCGAGGAGGCGGTCGAGGTGCTCGGCGCGGCGTACATGAAGCTCATCGCCGATCAGCCCGAGAAGCTGCAGATGCAGCTTCAGACGTATGTGACCGTCGCCGCCGCCGAAGCTGCTGGGGAGCCGGAATTCGGCGAGATGGTGCGGGCTGCATGGATGGAGCTGTGGGACACCGTCCACGTACCGCTCGGGGCGGACGTGGACGCGACGAGCACCTTCCTGGCCTACGGAATGCTGATCAACACGCTGTCCGCCATGGGGTTCCCGCCCCAGCATCGGGTCTGGGACGGCTGCTACCCGGGTCTGCGGCCCCAGTAGGGCCGACGGGGACCGGTGTGCTGACCGTGTGAGTCCGCCGGCCGGGGCTGCCACCCCGGCGGTGCGGGGCTCAGCTCTGCCCGTTGAAGTTAGTGATCAATAACTAGTTTTGGGGGAATCGTGCAAGACGCCAAGCTTCGGGGGCCCGCGGTCTGGGCACTCGTCATCACCGGCGCCGCCAGCTTCATGGCAGCGCTCGACAACCTCGTCGTCACCACGGCGCTCCCGTCCATCCGAGAGGACCTCGGCGGGAAGCTGGAGGACCTGGAATGGACGGTGAACGCGTACACGCTCACCTTCGCCGTCCTGCTCATGTTCGGCGCGGCCCTCGGTGACCGGTTCGGCCGCCGGCGGCTCTTCATCGCCGGTACGGCCGTGTTCACCGTCGCCTCCGCCGCCGCGGCCATGTCGCCCGGCATCAACGAGCTCATCGCCGCCCGAGCCGTCCAGGGCGTCGGCGCGGCGATCATGATGCCGCTCTCGCTCACGCTGCTGACCTTCGCCGTCCCCGCTGCCCGGCGCGGAATGGCCCTCGGCATCTACGGAGCCGTCACCGGCCTCGCCGTCGCGAGCGGCCCCCTCATCGGCGGCAGCCTCACCGAGCACATCTCCTGGCAGTGGATCTTCTGGCTGAACGTCCCGATCGGACTGGCGCTCATGCCGCTCTCCCGGATGCGGCTCGGCGAATCCACCGCCCCGCAGGCGAAGCTCGACCTCCCGGGCACCCTGCTCATCAGTGGCGGGCTCTTCGGCATCGTCTACGGACTGGTCAACGCCAACGCGCACGGCTGGACCAGCATCTCCGTACTCACCTCGCTGCTGGTGGGGGCCGCACTCGTGGGCGGGTTCATCCACCACGGCTTCCGCAACACCAACCCGGTGCTGCCCATGCGGCTCTTCCGCGACCGGGGCTTCTTCGGCATCAACATGGCGAGCCTGCTGATGTTCGTCGGGATGTTCGGCTCGATCTTCCTGCTGAGCCAGTTCCTCCAAGGCGTCCTCGGCTACTCGCCCACCGAAGCAGGGCTGCGCATGCTCCCCTGGACCGCCATGCCCATGATCGCCGCGCCGATCTCCGGGATCCTCTCCGACCGGATCGGCAGCCGCCCCGTCGTGGTCGCCGGGCTCGCCCTCCAGGCCATCGGCCTCGGCTGGTTCGCCGTGATCCTGAGCACCGAGGTCTCCTACGCCTCCCAGCTCCCGGCGCTGATCATCAGCGGCATCGGGATGGGCCTGTTCTTCGCCCCCGCCTCCAACGCCCTCATGTCCACCGTGGCCCCCGCCGACCAGGGCAAGGCCGCCGGTGCCAACAGCGCCCTGCGCGAAGTCGGCGGAGCCCTCGGCGTCGCCGTCCTCGCCTCCGTCTTCTCCGCCCAGGGCGGCTACCAGTCCGGACGGTCCTTCACCGACGGCACCGTCCCCGCCCTCTGGATCGGCGCCGCGGCCGTCGCCGTGGCGGCCGTCCTGGCGCTGCTGCTCCCCGGCCGGGTCCAGGAGAAGGCCCGGGCCGCGGAGGCCCTGCCGATGGAGGACCGCCCGACGGAGGACCGCCCGACGGAGGACCGCCCGACGGAGGACCGCCCGACGGGGGACCGGCCCGCGGACGACCTGGGTGCGGCCCCGGCCGGCGGGCGCGCCCCCGAGAAAGTGGCCGTCTGAGCGGGTCCCGCTCGCCGGCCGGTGCCCGCGCGGCGGCCGGCGGGGGGACCGCAGCCGCCGCACCGCACGAAGTTCCGTACGGACACGTCCGCGAGAGGAAGGCCCGTCATGCCCGACATCCCCTGGTCCACGCCCACCCGGCCCGCCCCCGGCGACGAGGTCTACGTCATGGCCTCCCGCTTCGAGACCGCGAGCCTGACCGGAGCCCTGAGGTTCTTCCTCAAGTCGCCCGGCATCGTCCTCCAGATGCGCAAGGCCCCCGGAGCCCACGGGGTCGCCCTGCGGGCCCGGGTTCTGCGCCGCACCTTCCTGACCCTGTCCGCCTGGGAGGACCGGGCCGCGCTCTACCGCTTCGCGGGCAGCGAACCGCACCGTTCCAGCGCCCGGTCGGCGGCCGCCTACACGAAGGAGGCCGGGTTCGTCTTCTGGACCGTCCCGGCGAGCGAGCTCCCCATCAGCTGGGCCGAGGCGGAGCGCCGCCTCGCCGAGCAGGCACGCAAGCAGGAGCAGAAGGAGAAGGAGCGGGAGAAGGAGAAGGAGTCGTAGGCGGAGGGGGGTCGGGGCGGGCCGCAGAGGCCCCGTACGGCCCTGCTGTACGCGTACGGTCCGTGGCCCCGCCTGGTCCGGGGGACGCGGACCGTACTCTTGTCCACGTGCAGGAACTCCACGACGCCCCCCTCGCCCCGCTGACCACCTTCCGGCTCGGCGGCCCCGCCGCCCGGCTGGTCACCGCGACCACCGACGCCGAGGTCGTCGCCACCGTGCGCGCCGCGGACGAGAGCGGCACCCCGCTCCTGGTCATCGGCGGCGGCAGCAACCTGGTCATCGGCGACCAGGGCTTCGACGGCACCGCCCTGCGGATCGCGACCACCGGGTTCGCGCTCGACGGGACGCGCCTGGAGCTCGCCGCCGGTGAGAACTGGAGCGAGGCCGTCGCCCGCGTCGTCGACGCCGGGCTCGCGGGCGTCGAATGCCTCGCCGGGATCCCCGGCTCGGCCGGCGCCACCCCGATCCAGAACGTCGGGGCGTACGGCCAGGAGGTCTGCGACACGATCACCGAGGTCGTCGCCTACGACCGCACGCGCGGGGAAACGGTCACGCTCCCGGCCGCCGAGTGCGCGTTCTCGTACCGCGACAGCCTCTTCAAGCACCAGCCCGACCGGTACGTCGTCCTGCGCGTCCGGTTCGCCCTGGAGGACGCGGGCGGCCTGTCCGCACCGGTCAAGTACCCCGAGACGGCCCGCGCCCTCGGCGTCGAGGCCGGCGACCGGGTGCCCGCCGCCCAGGCCCGCGAGACCGTCCTGCGGCTGCGCGCCGGCAAGGGCATGGTCCTCGACCCCGCCGACCACGACACCTGGTCCGCCGGCTCCTTCTTCCACAACCCGATCCTCGGCGACGAGGCGTACGCCGCCTTCCTCGCCCGCGCGCAGGAGCGGCTCGGCCCCGAGACCGCCCCGCCCGCGTACCCGGCCGGAGAGGGCCGTACGAAGACCAGCGCGGCCTGGCTGATCGACAAGGCCGGCTTCACCAAGGGCTACGGCGAGGGCCCCGCCCGGATCTCCACCAAGCACACCCTCGCCCTCACCAACCGGGGCGAGGCCACCACCGAAGACCTCCTCGCCCTGGCCCGCGAGGTCGTCGCGGGCGTCCACGCGGCCTTCGGCGTCACCCTGGTCAACGAGCCGGTGACGGTCGGCGTCAGCATCTGAGGAGTCCCGGCCCGCCCATGCTCTGTCCCCTGCACGGGGCCGGTACGGACCCCACCCGGCTGGTGGGACGCACGATCGACAAGGTCGTCGCGTCCTGGCACATCAGTGACGGCGAACGCTCCGAGGCTCCCCTCGACGTCTGGCTCCTCGACAGCGACGGGGAGTCCACCCGCATCACCACCGGGTCCGACGCCTGTCTCATCGTGGAATCCGAGTCCCCGCACGAGCCCTACGACATGGGGGAGTGGGGCCGCATCGAGGTCGGCGAGGACCTCGGAGAGCACCCCTTCCTGCGCCACCTCGGCGAGACCGTGGAATCGGTCGCCGAGTTCGCGCTGCCCGCGCAGGGGCGCACCCACCTGGAGATCGGCTTCCCGGACGGCGCGCGGGTACGGGCCGACTGCCACGAGGGCGACCTGCGGCTCACGCGCTGACGTGCGCCGCCCCCCCTTACGAGGCGATCCAGTGGTCGATCCCGGACAGCAGCTTCTCCTGTACGCCGACGGGCGCCGCACTGCCGCGCACCGACTGGCGGGCCAGCTCGGCCAGCTCCGCGTCGGTGAAGGCGTGGTACCGGCGGGCGATCTCGTACTGGGCCGCGAGCCGGGACCCGAAGAGCAGCGGGTCGTCCGCACCGAGGGCCATCGGCACCCCGGCCTCGAAGAGGGTGCGCAGCGGGACGTCCTCGTGGCGCTCGTACACCCCGAGGGCGACGTTGGACGCCGGGCAGACCTCACACGTGACCTGCCGGTCGGCGAGCCGCTTGAGCAGGCGGGGATCCTCGGCGGCCCGTACGCCGTGCCCGATGCGGGCGGCGTGCAGATCGTCGAGGCAGTCGCGGACGGAGGAGGGGCCGGTGAGCTCGCCGCCGTGCGGGGCCGCGAGCAGCCCGCCCTCGCGGGCGATGGCGAAGGCCCGGTCGAAGTCGCGGGCCATGCCGCGGCGCTCGTCGTTGGAGAGCCCGAATCCGACGATGCCGCGGTCGGCGTAGCGGACGGCGAGCCGGGCCAGGGTGCGGGCGTCGAGGGGGTGCTTCATGCGGTTGGCGGCGATGACGACGCGCATGCCGAGGCCGGTCTCGCGGGAGGCGGCGTCCACGGCGTCGAGGATGATCTCGACGGCGGGGATCATCCCGCCGAGGAGGGGGGCGTAGGAGGTGGGATCCACCTGGATCTCCAGCCAGCCGCTGCCGTCCCGTACGTCCTCCTCCGCGGCCTCGCGGACCAGGCGGCGGATGTCGTCGGGCTCGCGCAGGCAGGAACGGGCGGCGTCGTAGAGCCGCTGGAAGCGGAACCAGCCGCGTTCGTCGGTGGCGCGGAGCTTCGGTGGCTCGGCGGAGGTGAGGGCGTCCGGGAGGCGGACGCCGTACTTGTCGGCGAGCTCCAGCAGGGTCGACGGACGCATCGAACCGGTGAAGTGCAGGTGGAGGTGGGCTTTCGGCAGAAGCGTGAGGTCGCGTACGTGCTCCATTTGTTGATCCTGCCGCACTTGTCACCCGATCGGCAGCCCGATTCCCTGAACGGGTCCTTGCCCGAACGTAAATCCGGGGCTGCGGGGAGCCGCTGCGCAGGGTCTGGGGCGGAGCCCCAGGCAGCTCCGGAAACGCCTGTGCGGCGGTTCCCCGGGAGGGAACCGCCGCACAGGTCGGGCTGCGAACCGCCGAAGGCTCAGGCCTTCGCCTCCGCCAGGAGCTTCTGGATGCGGGAGACGCCCTCGACCAGGTCCTCGTCGCCCAGGGCGTAGGAGAGGCGGAGGTAGCCGGGGGTGCCGAAGGCCTCGCCCGGGACGACCGCGACCTCGGCCTCGTCCAGGATCAGGGCCGCGAGTTCGACGGAGGTCTGCGGGCGCTTGCCGCGGATCTCCTTGCCGAGGACGTCCTTGACCGCCGGGTAGACGTAGAAGGCACCCTCGGGGGTCGGGCAGAAGACGCCGTCGATCTCGTTCAGCATCCGCACCATCGTCTGGCGGCGGCGGTCGAAGGCGGTGCGCATCTCGTGGACGGCGTCCAGGTTGCCGGAGACGGCGGCCAGCGCCGCGACCTGGGCCACGTTGGAGACGTTGGAGGTGGCGTGCGACTGGAGGTTGGTCGCGGCCTTGACCACGTCCTTCGGGCCGATGACCCAGCCCACGCGCCAGCCCGTCATGGCGTACGTCTTGGCGACGCCGTTGACGATGATGCACTTGTCGGCGAGCTCGGGAACGATCGCCGGGAGGGAGACGAACTTCGCGTCGCCGTAGACCAGGTGCTCGTAGATCTCGTCGGTCAGGACCCACAGGCCCTTCTCGACGGCCCAGCGGCCGATCGCCTCGGCGTCGGCCTCGGAGTAGACGGCGCCGGTCGGGTTCGACGGGGAGACGAAGAGGACGACCTTCGTGCGCTCGGTGCGGGCCGCTTCGAGCTGCTCGACGGAGACCCGGTAGCCGGTGGTCTCGTCGGCGACGACCTCGACCGGGACACCGCCCGCGAGACGGATCGACTCCGGGTACGTGGTCCAGTACGGGGCCGGGACGATGACCTCGTCACCCGGGTCCAGGATGGCCGCGAACGCCTCGTAGATCGCCTGCTTGCCGCCGTTGGTCACCAGGACCTGGGACGCGTCGACCTCGTAGCCGGAGTCGCGCAGCGTCTTCGCGGCGATGGCGGCCTTCAGCTCGGGCAGACCGCCGGCCGGGGTGTAGCGGTGGTACTTGGGGTTGCGGCAGGCCTCGACCGCGGCGTCGACGATGTAGTCCGGGGTCGGGAAGTCGGGCTCACCCGCTCCGAAACCGATCACCGGACGCCCGGCGGCCTTGAGGGCCTTGGCCTTGGCGTCGACGGCGAGGGTGGCGGACTCGGAGATGGCACCGATACGGGCGGATACGCGGCGCTCGGCGGAAGGCGTTTCAGAGGTCATGCGGCCAATCGTCCCAGACGCGAAACGAGCGCCGCACTCCGTTTCAGTTACCGGACGGACGCTCTCCGGACGATGCTGTTCGACGTCAGGGCCCGGACCACGTACACTCAACCGTCGTTGGCCCTGCCAAACGCTGCAGAGCGTGAGCACACCGTGCACTCGTCTGGATGCGGTAGGTTGGGACACGCAAAGGGTCGTAGCTCAATTGGTAGAGCACTGGTCTCCAAAACCAGCGGTTGGGGGTTCGAGTCCCTCCGGCCCTGCTCCACACTCCTTCTCGGAAGTGTGTGCGCAGGTACGTACTTAGATGCAGTGCCGTGCGGCGCAACCGGGCGCGGCTACGGCCACGACCCGGATTCAGGTGAGAGACGTGACGGACGCCCTGGGCTCCATCGACATGCCTGACGCCGAGGATGACACTCGCGAGAAGAAGGCCCGCAAGGGCGGCAAGCGCGGCAAGAAGGGCCCTCTGGGTCGTCTCGCGCTGTTCTACCGCCAGATCGTCGCGGAACTCCGCAAGGTTGTATGGCCCACTCGCAACCAGCTGACGACGTACACCTCTGTGGTGATTGTCTTCGTCGTCATCATGATCGGTCTGGTGACCGTGATTGACTATGGGTTCCAGGAAGCCATCAAGTTCGTCTTCGGCTGATCCCCGCGGAGGGCGGCGCCTTGATGGGTGCCGCCCGTTTTCGCATGTTCGACCACCTTTTGTATCCAGGAAGAAGCAGCCACCGTGTCTGACCCGAACCTGAACGTGAGCCCCGACTCCGTCGAGTCCGTCGAGGACGAGCTCGACATCGTCGAGGCTGCAGACGCTGTGGACCCGGACGAGGCCGAGCTCGCCGACGCCGAGGCGGGTGTCGCCGCCGAAGAGGCCGCGCTGCACGTCGAGGGCGAGGTCGACGCCGAAGCTGACTCCGACGACGCTGACGAGGACGCCGACGAGGCTGACGTCGCCGAAGAGGCCGAGGAAGAGGCCGACGAGGCTTCCGACGACGCCGTCGAGGCCGAGGCCGACGACGCGGAGGCCATCGATGCCGCCGACGTAGAGCCCGCCGAGCCCGTCGACCCCATCCAGGCCCTGCGCGAAGAGCTGCGCCTCCTGCCCGGCGAGTGGTACGTCATCCACACCTACGCCGGCTACGAGAAGCGCGTGAAGGCGAACCTGGAGCAGCGCGCCGTCTCGCTCAACGTCGAGGACTTCATCTACCAGGCCGAGGTGCCCGAGGAAGAGATCGTCCAGATCAAGAACGGCGAGCGCAAGAACGTCCGGCAGAACAAGCTGCCCGGTTACGTTCTCGTCCGCATGGATCTGACGAACGAGTCCTGGGGCGTCGTCCGCAACACCCCGGGTGTCACCGGCTTCGTGGGCAACGCGTACGACCCGTACCCGCTGACCCTGGACGAGATCGTCAAGATGCTCGCTCCGGAGCTGCAGGAGAAGGCCGCAAAGCTGGCAGCGGAAGAGGCCGGTCTGCCGGCGCCCGCCGTCAAGCGCGCCATCGAGGTCCTGGACTTCGAGGTCGGCGACTCGGTCACCGTCACCGACGGCCCGTTCGCGACGCTGCAGGCGACGATCAACGAGATCAACCCGGACTCGAAGAAGGTCAAGGGTCTCGTCGAGATCTTCGGCCGCGAGACCCCGGTCGAGCTCAGCTTCGACCAGATCCAGAAGAACTGATCCAGCTCGGATCGACGCCTTCTGACTCACGCTTCCGGACAGGTCAGATTGCCCCCTTGCGGGCGGTCTGACCTGCTCGGTTTTCAGCCTCGCACCGATACCCGTTATCGTGGTGCGGTATGCCTCCATCCGGATGACCGGATTGGCGGCGAAAACTCTCACTAGGACCCGGAGAGAGCAATGCCTCCCAAGAAGAAGAAGATCACGGGGCTTATCAAGCTCCAGATCAAGGCCGGTGCGGCCAACCCGGCTCCGCCGGTCGGCCCCGCGCTCGGTCAGCACGGCGTCAACATCATGGAGTTCTGCAAGGCCTACAACGCCGCGACCGAGTCGCAGCGTGGCATGGTCGTGCCGGTGGAGATCACGGTCTACGACGACCGCTCCTTCACCTTCATCACCAAGACGCCGCCGGCCGCGCGCCTCATCCTGAAGAGCGCCGGCGTGGAGAAGGGCTCTGGCGAGCCGCACAAGACGAAGGTCGCGAAGCTTACGCGTGACCAGGTCCGTGAGATCGCCACGCTCAAGATGCCTGACCTGAACGCCAACGACATCGACGCGGCCGAGAAGATCATCGCCGGCACCGCGCGTTCGATGGGCATCACGGTCGAAGGCTGATTCAGCCACCCCAGCACCACAGTGGTAGGGCCAAGCGCTGGTCCGCACCACGACTCCACACCTGAAGCCACAACACAGGAGCAGAAGTGAAGCGCAGCAAGACTCTCCGCGCTGCGGACGCCAAGGTCGACCGGGAGAAGCAGTACGCCCCGCTCGAGGCCGTCCGTCTCGCCAAGGAGACCTCCACCACGAAGTTCGACGGCACCGTCGAGGTCGCTTTCCGCCTGGGTGTAGACCCGCGCAAGGCCGACCAGATGGTCCGCGGCACCGTGAACCTCCCGCACGGCACCGGCAAGACCGCCCGGGTCCTGGTCTTCGCGACCGGTGACCGTGCTGCGGCCGCGGAAGCCGCCGGCGCCGACATTGTCGGCGACGACGAGCTCATCAACGAGATCGCCAAGGGCAACCGCCTCAACGAGTTCGACGCCGTTGTCGCCACGCCGGACCTCATGGGCAAGGTCGGCCGCCTCGGCCGCGTGCTCGGTCCCCGTGGCCTGATGCCGAACCCGAAGACCGGCACCGTCACGATGGACGTCGCGAAGGCTGTCACCGAGATCAAGGGTGGCAAGATCGAGTTCCGCGTCGACAAGCACTCGAACCTGCACTTCATCATCGGCAAGGTCTCCTTCTCCGATGAGCAGCTGGTCGAGAACTACGGCGCGGCCCTGGACGAGATCCTTCGTCTGAAGCCGTCCGCCGCGAAGGGCCGCTACATCAAGAAGGCCGCCCTCAGCACCACCATGGGCCCCGGCATCCTGCTGGACTCCAACCGCACCCGGAACCTCCTCGTCGAGGAAGACCCGGCCGCGGTCTGATCAGCCCCGGGCCTCCGGGCTCTGAGCCTCACGGCTCGCTGAACGGCCGAATCCGGGCCCTTCGTCCCCTTCCCAGGGGGCGGGGGGCCCGGATTTTTTTGTCCGTGGACGTCGCCGGCCCGGTCCGGCCCGGTCCCTAACCTGCTCGACAGCCGATCCCCACGTGGTTCACAGTGAACTGCCTGCGATGTGCAGGCAGTTCGTGATGGTTCCGCAGCGCAGTGCCAAGGGGTGGGGAATGAAGACGAAGTCCGTATGGACGCGGGCCGGTGTCTCGGTGGCCGCGGTCACCGTCATGGTCGGCGTCGCGGGATGTCAGGACGGCGCCACGAAGGCCGCGGACGAGCCCGTGGCCCAGTCTCCGGCCTCGGCGAAGCAGAGCCCCGCCGAGGCCGTCCAGGCCGCCTACAAGAAGACGGCGGCGGCGAAGTCGGCCAAGGTCCGGATGACGATGTCGCTGCCGGCGGACAGCAAGGCCGGTGGCGGCACGATGGAGATTTCCGGGGTCCAGGGGTGGGATCCGGCCGTCATGGACATCACCGTGAAGGGCTCGATGTTCAAGGAGCTCGCCGGCGCGGGCGGCGGGGAGATCCCCGACGCCATTCGCATGGTGATCGCGAACAACGTCATGTACATGGACATGGGTACCGCGAACGCCGCCCAGCTGGACGGCAAGCGCTGGCTGAAGCTGGACCTGAAGGCCGCCGCGCAGGCCGGGGGCGACGACCCCGTCGGCTTCGGCGGTATGGACGGCCTGGGCAACCTGAACCAGGACCCCGCCCAGCAGATCGCGCTGCTGCTCGACTCGAAGAACCTCAAGCACGTCGGCAGCGAGCAGGTCGAGGGCGTCAGCGCCGAGCGATACCAGGGCACGCTGAGCTTCGAGGAGATGCTCGCCGCCAACGAGTCCTCCAAGGTGCTCTCAGAGGCCGACCGCGCGAAGCTGGTCGAGAGCGTCAAGAAGGCCGGCCTCAAGGGCTACGACACGAACCTCTGGGTCAACAAGGAGGGCTACCCGGTCCGCATGACCGTCTCCATGGAGATGGCCGGCGGCAAGCTGGACCTGGACGCCCACTACTCCGACTACGGCTCGGCGGCCACCGTGCAGCCCCCGGCAGACAGCGAGACCTTCGACCTCTTCGGGATGCTGAAGGAGATGGGCGGGGCGGGCTCGGGGGCCTGACCCCGGCCGCCCGCCGGCCCAGGGCTGACCGATTTGCCTGACCGGCGAACGGTCACGTACTCTTCCGGAGAAGCCAAAGACCGCTGGTCGTTGCCGTGCCCGCAAGGGGGCGGTGGCCGAAGGATCCGCTAACCGCGGACGTCCTGCGCAGGTGTTCAAGGAAAGTTCCCGGACTCGTTCTGGTTGAGCTACGCCCTGGCGCCCGCGCCGGGGCGTTTCGTATTTACGGCGCCTTCTGAGCGGTCCTCATCACCCGGAAGGAGGCCGACGCACTATGCCGACGCCCAACAAGGCTGCCGCGGTAGCCGAGCTCACGGACCAGTTCCGCGACTCGAACGCCGCCGTGCTGACCGAGTACCGGGGTCTCACCGTCGCGCAGCTCAAGACGCTGCGTCGCTCTCTCGGTGAGAACGCCCAGTACGCCGTGGTGAAGAACACGCTGACCAAGATTGCGGCCAACCAGGCCGGGATCACCGCACTGGACGAGCACTTCGCTGGTCCCACCGCGGTCGCCTTCATCACCGGTGACCCGGTGGAGTCGGCGAAGAGCCTGCGTGACTTCGCCAAGGAAAACCCGAACCTCATCATCAAGGCGGGTGTCCTTGATGGTAAGGCGCTCACCGCCGATGAGATCAAGAAGCTTGCGGACCTCGAGTCCCGCGAGGTTCTGCTCAGCAAGCTGGCCGGCGCGTTCAAGGGCAAGCAGTCTCAGGCTGCCTCGCTCTTCCAGGCGCTGCCGTCGAAGTTCGTCCGCACTGCGGAAGCGCTTCGCGTCAAGCTCGCCGAGCAGGGCGGTGCCGAGTAATTCGGCTCGCGCACTGATCCACGCCGCCTAGTGCGTGGGTCAAAGCGGGCCGTTACGCCCGCCTCTATATACATCCGGCACCTGCCGATTTAGTGGAAGGATCGCCCATCATGGCGAAGCTCAGCCAGGAAGACCTGCTCGCTCAGTTCGAGGAGCTCACCCTCATCGAGCTCTCCGAGTTCGTGAAGGCGTTCGAGGAGAAGTTCGACGTCACCGCCGCCGCGGCCGTCGCCGTTGCCGGTCCGGGTGCCCCGGCCGCCGCTGAGGCCGTCGAGGAGCAGGACGAGTTCGACGTCATCCTCACCGGTGCCGGCGACAAGAAGATCCAGGTCATCAAGGTCGTGCGCGAGCTGACCTCCCTCGGCCTGAAGGAGGCCAAGGACCTCGTCGACGGCGCTCCGAAGCCCGTCCTCGAGAAGGTCGCCAAGGAGGCCGCTGACAAGGCTGCCGAGACCCTCAAGGCCGCCGGCGCCACCGTCGAGGTCAAGTAACACCTCTGAGGCCTCTCTGAGGCCTCAACCAAGGGCGATCACCCGTAAGGGTGGTCGCCCTTTGGCGTACCCGGAGTGCCTGATTTGCCCCCGTCTCGTTGGGGAGTAGGGTGATCTTCGTTGCTCTGCGGCAGGGTCCTTCGATGATCCGCTCGGAGCAGGGGGCCTTGACGAACGGGACGCGGCGCGCAATTCTCAGATCCGTCGCGAGATGGGCAGACTCGATCCGAGATCCGAGGCATGGATCGGGCCCGCATCGGGCATGGATCGACTACGAAGAGGGCAGTACTGTTACGCGCTCTGTATGCGAGAGCCGAACCGTTGGACGCAGTTGAAACGACATGGGGAAGGCCTGTTGCCGGTTTCCGGAAACCTGGTCTGGACATCAGTGAGCCTAGTGGCTACACTGACCCTTTGCGCTGCCTGTTAGCTGCCCCCTGCCCGTCGCCAGGGGCATGCCCACGCATGAGCACACTTGATTGAACGGCCCTGAGCTGGTCCTTTTGACCAGATGGGGGGCGCTTGTCTTCTGTGTCAGCTGGGACCGGTACGCGCGTAGTGAGTCCGAGCCCTCGGAAGGACCCCCTCTTGGCCGCCTCGCGCAACGCCTCGACCAATACGAACAACGGTGCCAGCACCGCCCCGCTGCGCATCTCCTTTGCAAAGATCAAGGAGCCCCTCGAGGTTCCGAACCTCCTGGCGCTGCAGACCGAGAGCTTTGACTGGCTGCTCGGCAACGCCGCCTGGAAGTCTCGCGTCGAGTCGGCGCTTGAGAGCGGACAGGACGTTCCCACCAAGTCCGGTCTGGAAGAGATCTTCGAGGAGATCTCGCCGATCGAGGACTTCTCCGGGTCGATGTCGCTGACGTTCCGCGACCACCGTTTCGAGCCGGCGAAGAACTCGGTCGACGAGTGCAAGGACCGCGACTTCACGTACGCGGCGCCGCTTTTCGTCACTGCCGAGTTCACGAACAACGAGACCGGAGAGATCAAGTCTCAGACGGTCTTCATGGGCGATTTCCCGCTCATGACCAACAAGGGCACCTTCGTCATCAACGGCACCGAGCGTGTCGTCGTGTCGCAGCTCGTCCGTTCCCCCGGTGTCTACTTCGACTCCTCCATCGACAAGACGTCCGACAAGGACATCTTCGCCGCCAAGATCATCCCTTCCCGGGGTGCCTGGCTCGAGATGGAGATCGACAAGCGCGACATGGTCGGTGTTCGCATCGACCGCAAGCGCAAGCAGTCCGTCACCGTCCTCCTGAAGGCTCTCGGCTGGACCACCGAGCAGATCCTCGAGGAGTTCGGCGAGTACGAGTCCATGCGCGCCACCCTGGAGAAGGACCACACCCAGGGCCAGGACGACGCGCTGCTCGACATCTACCGCAAGCTGCGTCCCGGCGAACCGCCGACCCGCGAAGCCGCTCAGACGCTGCTCGAGAACCTCTACTTCAACCCGAAGCGCTACGACCTCGCGAAGGTCGGCCGCTACAAGGTGAACAAGAAGCTCGGCGCCGATGAGCCGCTGGACGCCGGCGTGCTCACCACCGACGACGTCATCGCGACCATCAAGTACCTGGTCAAGCTGCACGCCGGTGAGACCGAGACCGTCGGTGAGTCGGGTCGTTCGATCGTCGTCGAGACCGACGACATCGACCACTTCGGCAACCGTCGTCTGCGCAACGTCGGCGAGCTCATCCAGAACCAGGTCCGTACGGGTCTGGCTCGTATGGAGCGCGTCGTCCGCGAGCGGATGACGACCCAGGACGTCGAGGCGATCACGCCGCAGACCCTGATCAACATCCGGCCGGTCGTCGCCTCCATCAAGGAGTTCTTCGGCACCAGCCAGCTGTCGCAGTTCATGGACCAGAACAACCCGCTGTCGGGTCTCACCCACAAGCGCCGTCTGTCGGCGCTTGGCCCGGGTGGTCTGTCCCGTGAGCGGGCCGGCTTCGAGGTCCGAGACGTTCACCCGTCGCACTACGGCCGCATGTGCCCGATCGAGACCCCTGAAGGCCCGAACATCGGTCTGATCGGCTCGCTCGCGTCCTACGGCCGCGTCAACGCGTTCGGTTTCGTCGAGACCCCGTACCGCAAGGTCATCGAGGGTGTCGTCACCGACGAGGTCGACTACCTGACGGCCGACGAGGAAGACCGCTTCGTCATCGCCCAGGCCAACGCCGGCCTGTCCGACGACATGCGCTTCACCGAGAACCGCGTGCTGGTTCGCCGTCGTGGTGGCGAGATCGACTACATCGCCGGCGACGACGTCGACTACATGGACGTCTCCCCGCGCCAGATGGTGTCCGTCGCCACCGCGATGATCCCCTTCCTGGAGCACGACGACGCCAACCGTGCCCTCATGGGCGCGAACATGATGCGCCAGGCCGTTCCGCTCATCAAGGCGGAGGCGCCGCTCGTCGGCACCGGCATGGAGTACCGCTGTGCGGTCGACGCCGGTGACTCGATCCGTGCGGAGAAGGACGGTGTCGTCCAGGAGGTCTCGGCCGACTACATCACCGTCGCCAACGACGACGGCACGTACACCACGTACCGCGTCGCCAAGTTCTCCCGCTCGAACCAGGGCACCTCGGTCAACCAGAAGGTCATCGTCAACGAGGGTGACCGGATCATCGAGTCCCAGGTCCTCGCCGACGGTCCTGCGACCGAAGAGGGCGAAATGGCCCTCGGCAAGAACCTGCTCGTCGCGTTCATGCCCTGGGAAGGTCACAACTACGAGGACGCGATCATCCTGTCGCAGCGCCTCGTACAGGACGACGTCCTCTCCTCGATCCACATCGAGGAGCACGAGGTCGATGCCCGTGACACCAAGCTGGGCCCCGAGGAGATCACCCGGGACATCCCGAACGTCTCCGAGGAGGTCCTGGCGGACCTCGACGAGCGCGGCATCATCCGCATCGGTGCGGACGTAGTCGCCGGCGACATCCTGGTCGGCAAGGTCACGCCCAAGGGCGAGACCGAGCTGACCCCGGAAGAGCGCCTGCTCCGCGCGATCTTCGGTGAGAAGGCCCGCGAGGTGCGTGACACCTCGCTCAAGGTTCCTCACGGTGAGATCGGCAAGGTCATCGGTGTCCGCGTCTTCGACCGCGAGGAGGGCGACGAGCTTCCCCCGGGCGTGAACCAGCTGGTCCGCGTCTACGTCGCCCAGAAGCGCAAGATCACCGACGGTGACAAGCTCGCCGGCCGCCACGGCAACAAGGGTGTCATCTCCAAGATCCTTCCGATCGAGGACATGCCCTTCCTTGAGGACGGCACGCCGGTCGACATCATCCTGAACCCGCTGGGTGTCCCGTCCCGAATGAACCCGGGACAGGTCCTGGAGATCCACCTCGGCTGGCTCGCCAGCCGCGGCTGGGACGTCTCCGGCCTCGCGGAGGAGTGGGCCGAGCGACTGAAGGTCATCGGCGCCGACCGCGTCGAGCCCGGTACCAACGTCGCCACCCCGGTGTTCGACGGTGCCCGCGAGGACGAGATCTCCGGCCTCTTCGAGCACACCATCCCGAACCGCGACGGCGACCGCCTGGTCCTCCCGTCCGGCAAGGCGCGTCTGTTCGACGGCCGCTCCGGCGAGCCGTTCCCGGAGCCGGTCTCGGTCGGCTACATGTACATCCTGAAGCTCCACCACCTGGTCGATGACAAGCTCCACGCTCGGTCGACCGGTCCGTACTCGATGATCACGCAGCAGCCGCTGGGTGGTAAGGCGCAGTTCGGTGGCCAGCGCTTCGGTGAGATGGAGGTGTGGGCGCTTGAGGCTTATGGCGCCGCTTACGCCCTCCAGGAGCTCCTGACCATCAAGTCCGATGACGTGACCGGCCGCGTGAAGGTCTACGAGGCCATCGTCAAGGGCGAGAACATCCCCGAGCCGGGCATTCCCGAGTCCTTCAAGGTGCTCATCAAGGAAATGCAGTCGCTCTGCCTCAACGTGGAGGTGCTGTCCTCGGACGGCATGTCCATCGAGATGCGCGACACCGACGAGGACGTCTTCCGCGCGGCGGAGGAGCTCGGTATCGACCTGTCCCGGCGTGAGCCGAGCAGCGTCGAAGAGGTCTGACGGGCCTGACGGGGGGCTCGCTCAAGAGCCCCCCGTCATCCCCGGGACCGTTCAGACCATGATTGAGACTCGACCCCGAAAGAGGGATTGACGCACAGTGCTCGACGTCAACTTCTTCGACGAGCTGCGGATCGGCCTTGCCACCGCGGACGACATCCGAACCTGGTCCCACGGCGAGGTCAAGAAGCCGGAGACCATCAACTACCGCACCCTCAAGCCCGAGAAGGACGGACTCTTCTGCGAGAAGATCTTCGGTCCGACCCGGGACTGGGAGTGCTACTGCGGTAAGTACAAGCGTGTCCGCTTCAAGGGCATCATCTGTGAGCGTTGTGGCGTCGAAGTCACGCGCGCCAAGGTGCGTCGCGAGCGGATGGGCCACATCGAGCTTGCCGCTCCCGTCACCCACATCTGGTACTTCAAGGGCGTCCCGTCGCGCCTCGGATACCTGCTGGACCTCGCGCCGAAGGACCTCGAAAAGGTCATCTACTTCGCCGCGTACATGATCACGTTCGTGGACGACGAGCGCCGCACCCGCGACCTCCCGTCCCTGGAGGCGCACGTCTCCGTCGAGCGCCAGCAGATCGAGAACCGACGCGACTCGGACCTCGAAGGCCGTGCCAAGAAGCTCGAGACCGACCTGGCCGAGCTCGAGGCCGAGGGCGCCAAGGCCGACGTACGCCGCAAGGTGCGCGAAGGTGCCGAGCGCGAGATGAAGCAGCTCCGTGACCGCGCCCAGCGCGAGATCGACCGCCTCGACGAGGTGTGGGCCCGCTTCAAGAACCTCAAGGTCCAGGACCTCGAGGGCGACGAGCTGCTCTACCGCGAGCTGCGCGACCGCTTCGGTACGTACTTCGACGGCTGCATGGGCGCCGCGGCGCTCCAGAAGCGTCTGGAGTCCTTCGACCTCGACGAAGAGGCCGAGCGCCTCCGCGAGATCATCCGTACCGGCAAGGGCCAGAAGAAGACCCGTGCGCTCAAGCGCCTCAAGGTCGTCTCCGCGTTCCTGCAGACCAGCAACAAGCCCAAGGGCATGGTTCTGGACTGCGTGCCGGTGATCCCGCCGGACCTGCGTCCGATGGTGCAGCTGGACGGTGGCCGCTTCGCGACCTCCGACCTGAACGACCTGTACCGCCGCGTGATCAACCGCAACAACCGTCTGAAGCGCCTCCTGGACCTCGGTGCCCCCGAGATCATCGTGAACAACGAGAAGCGCATGCTTCAGGAGGCCGTCGACGCCCTCTTCGACAACGGTCGTCGTGGTCGTCCGGTGACCGGTCCCGGCAACCGCCCGCTGAAGTCCCTGAGCGACATGCTCAAGGGCAAGCAGGGTCGATTCCGTCAGAACCTTCTCGGCAAGCGCGTGGACTACTCCGCGCGTTCCGTGATCGTCGTCGGTCCCCAGCTGAAGCTGCACCAGTGTGGTCTGCCCAAGGCCATGGCGCTGGAGCTCTTCAAGCCGTTCGTGATGAAGCGCCTGGTCGACCTGAACCACGCGCAGAACATCAAGTCGGCGAAGCGCATGGTCGAGCGCGGCCGCACGGTCGTCTACGACGTGCTCGAAGAGGTCATCGCCGAGCACCCGGTTCTGCTGAACCGTGCGCCCACGCTGCACCGCCTCGGCATCCAGGCCTTCGAGCCCCAGCTGGTCGAAGGCAAGGCCATCCAGATCCACCCGCTCGTCTGCACCGCGTTCAACGCGGACTTCGACGGTGACCAGATGGCCGTGCACCTGCCGCTTTCGGCAGAGGCGCAGGCCGAGGCCCGCATCCTGATGCTGTCCTCGAACAACATCCTGAAGCCGGCAGACGGTCGTCCCGTCACCATGCCGACCCAGGACATGGTGCTGGGTCTGTTCTTCCTCACCACCGACGGCGAGCTCCGTGACGTCAAGGGCGAGGGCCGTGCGTTCGGCTCGACCGCCGAGGCGACCATGGCGTTCGACAACGGCGAGCTGGCTCTCCAGTCGGCCGTGGACATCCGCTTCCCGGTGGGCACCATCCCGCCGCGCGGCTGGGTGGCCCCGATCGCCGAAGAGGGCGAGCAGGAGTTCCAGCCGGGCGACAGCTTCCGTCTGAAGACGACCCTGGGTCGCGCGCTCTTCAACGAGCTGCTGCCCGAGGACTACCCGTTCGTCGACTACTCGGTGGGCAAGAAGCAGCTCTCCGAGATCGTCAACGACCTGGCGGAGCGCTACCCCAAGGTGATCGTGGCGGCGACGCTCGACAACCTGAAGGCGGCCGGCTTCCACTGGGCGACCCGTTCGGGCGTCACCGTGGCCATCTCCGACGTCGTCGTGCCCGAGGCCAAGAAGGCCATCGTCAAGGGCTACGAGGAGCTGGACGAGAAGGTCCAGAAGCAGTACGAGCGCGGTCTGATCACCAAGGACGAGCGCACGCAGGAGCTCATCGCGATCTGGACCAAGGCGACCAACGAGGTTGCCGAGGCGATGAACGCGAACTTCCCCAAGACGAACCCCATCTTCATGATGGTTGACTCGGGTGCCCGAGGAAACATGATGCAGATGCGACAGATCGCCGGTATGCGTGGTCTGGTGTCGAACGCGAAGAACGAGACCATCCCGCGTCCGATCAAGGCGTCCTTCCGTGAGGGCCTCACCGTTCTGGAGTACTTCATCTCCACGCACGGTGCCCGTAAGGGTCTGGCGGACACCGCCCTGCGTACCGCCGACTCGGGTTACCTCACCCGTCGTCTGGTGGACGTCTCGCAGGACGTCATCATCCGCGAGGAGGACTGCGGCACCGAGCGCGGCCTGAAGCTGAAGATCGCCGTTCGCGGCGAGGACGGCGTGCTGCGCAAGGCCGACGACGTCGAGACCTCGATCTACGCCCGCATGCTGGCCGAAGACGTCGTCATCGACGGCAAGGTCATCGCGCCGGCCAACGTCGACCTCGGTGACGTGCTCATCGACGCCCTGGTCGCCAACGGCGTCGAGGAGGTCAAGACCCGCTCGGTCCTGACCTGTGAGTCCGCGGTCGGCACCTGTGCCTTCTGCTACGGACGCTCGCTCGCCACCGGCAAGCTGGTCGACATCGGTGAGGCGGTCGGCATCATCGCCGCCCAGTCCATCGGTGAGCCCGGTACCCAGCTGACGATGCGTACCTTCCACACCGGTGGTGTGGCAGGTGACGACATCACGCAGGGTCTGCCGCGTGTCGTCGAGCTCTTCGAGGCCCGTACCCCGAAGGGTGTCGCCCCGATCTCCGAGGCCGCCGGCCGCGTGCGGATCGAGGAGACCGAGAAGACGAAGAAGATCGTCATCACGCCCGACGACGGCAGCGAGGAGACGGCCTTCCCGATCTCCAAGCGCGCCAAGGTCATCGTCGGCGAGGGCGACCACGTCGAGGTCGGCCAGAAGCTGACCATGGGTGCCACCAACCCGCACGACGTGCTGCGCATCCTCGGCCAGCGTGCGGTCCAGGTCCACCTGGTCGGCGAAGTCCAGAAGGTCTACAACTCGCAGGGCGTGTCGATCCACGACAAGCACATCGAGATCATCATCCGGCAGATGCTGCGCCGCGTGACGATCATCGAGTCCGGCGACGCGGAGCTCCTGCCGGGCGAGCTGGTCGAGCGGTCGAAGTTCGAGACCGAGAACCGTCGTGTGGTCACCGAGGGCGGTCACCCCGCCTCCGGCCGTCCGCAGCTGATGGGTATCACCAAGGCCTCGCTCGCGACCGAGTCCTGGCTGTCGGCGGCGTCCTTCCAGGAGACGACCAGGGTTCTGACGGACGCGGCGATCAACGCCAAGTCCGACTCCCTGATCGGCCTCAAGGAGAACGTCATCATCGGTAAGCTCATCCCGGCCGGTACGGGCCTCGCCCGCTACCGCAACATCCGGGTCGAGCCGACCGAGGAAGCCAAGGCCGCGATGTACTCGGCCGTCGGCTACGACGACATCGACTACTCGCCCTTCGGCACCGGCTCCGGCCAGGCTGTCCCGCTGGAGGACTACGACTACGGCCCGTACAACGGCTGAGCTCGTTAGCTAGTACGAGGAAGCCCCCCGCCGCTCCGAGAGGAGAGGCAGGGGGCTTCTTCGTGTCGTGAGCCGGGTCCGGCCGGGATCAGGCCCCGGTGCGCCGGCGGCGCAGGCTCGTCATGGTGACCGAGGCCAGGGCCAGGAGGCCGAGGGTGGCGCCTGCCAGGCCGGGGGTGAGGCCCTTGGGGCGGAAGGTGCAGGAGACCTTGGACGTGCCCTGCGGGATGTCCAGGGAGACCAGGCCGTGGAAGCTCTGCACGGGGGCCGAGCACTGCCAGCCGGGGACGGCGGTCATCGCGAAGACGGCGGTGCCGGAGGACGCCTTCGGGAGGGTGGCCTCGATGGTGTGGCCGCCCGCGCTGACGTGGGTGGCGCCCGTGGCCGTGAGGCGGGCGACCGTCGTGGCGAGCGCGGCCCGGTCCAGGCAGCCGACGGGGTGGGCGCCGGCGCTGCCGCCCCGGGTACGGGTCCGCACGGTGACGTCGACCCGTCCGGAGGCGGGCACCTCGCCCAGGCGCAGCACCCCGGCCGTCCGGTCCTCCAGGGGCCTCTGGGTGCCCGCGTAGGAGACGGTGCCGTACAGCCGGGGCGAGTACCAGAAGGCTTCGGAGCCGGGGGCGCACCGGGCGGTGTACCGCTGCTTCGTGGCGCTGCCGCCGCGGGTGACGGGCGGGACCCGGTAGACGGTGGCGCCGAGGACCTGCTCCTGGTGGGCGTAGACGCCGGCCGGGGGGTTGGGGGAGGTGTACGGGGCGCTGCGGACGGTGACCAGGGGCGGGGCGGGGAACGTGCGGGCCGTCCAGCTGTCCTTCTCCGGGCCCGGCTCGGCGCGGGCGCCGATCGAGAAGATCGCGTCCAGGACGGGATTGTCGGCCCCGAAGAAGGTGCGGCCGTCGTTCGTGTAGCCGTAGCCGAGGGGTTCCAGGGCCTTGTACGTGGCCTTGGGGAGGTAGCTGCTGTAGTACTGCGGGCCCTGCGCCCGGAGCGCGAGCGCGTCGTTGTACGAGGTCTGCGGGCCGCCCGAGTCGGTGCGGTAGGCGGGCCAGCCGTCGACCGAGCGGACGGCGTCGAAGTGGTTGGTGATCGACCTGCTGGAGGTGGCGATCGGCTTCGCCCAGCGTTCGCGGGCACGGCGGGCGTCCGCGCCCGCCGCGGCGGCGGTGGATTCGGCGAAGACGACGCCGACCATGAGGACCGCGGCCACGGGGACCAGTACGCGGTGCTTGTCTCCCAGCGCCGGCAGGACCAGCGCGAGGAGCGACACCGCGCCGCCGCCCAGGACGGCCGGCCACGTGGCCCCGCCGAAGTCGTCGGTGTGGCGCAGCGCGAAGGTCGCGGCGACCAGCAGGGCCGCCGTCAGGGCCAGGTGCGCCGGGCGCGGCCGGTTGGCCAGCGACAGCCAGGCGATGACCACCACCATGCCGCTGAACACGAAGGTCTCGCGGTACGGGTTGCCGTTCGGCACCGCGAGCCCGTGCCAGACGTACTGGGTGGGCGGGAACTGGAACGAGAGGACGACGAGCAGGGCCGCCGCCGTCCAGGCCAGGCGGGTCCGGCGCGCGATCCCCGTGTTGAGGAGGAAGGACCCGGCCAGGATCAGGCCGAGCGAGGCCACGTACAGCCGGGGCCGGCCGCCCCACAGGTGGGTGCCGGGGAGCATGCCCGCCAGGAAGACCTCGATCCGGACCGGGTCGAAGGCCGCCGCCCCGGTGGGCTGGGCGGCCCCGCTGGAGAGGAACGCGGGCAGGAGCAGGGGGAGCGTGAGCAGGATGCCCGTCGCTGCGGCCGTCCCGGCCCGCCACACGGTGCGCAGCCGCTGGGCTCCGGTGAGCTCGAGGACGATCAGGCGGACGGCGAGCAGCACGCACGCGGCCATCGTCGCCATCATCGCGGTGTAGAAGTTCCCGAACCAGGCGAGCGCGACCAGCAGGGCCACTCCGGGCCAGCGGCGGTCCTCCAGGCACCATTCGACGGCGATGCCCAGCAGCGGGAGCGCGACCAGGCCCCACATCCACATCGGGATGTACGAGGCGTCGCTGAGCGCCCAGCCGCACAGCGCGTAGACGGCTCCGAGCACGCCCCGCTGCCACCACGGGCCGGCGTGGAGCTTGCCGAGGTAGACGGCCATCAGGGCGGCGGCGGCGCCCATCGTGACCGGGGTGATCGCGAAGACGGCGAGGTCCACGTGGGCGCGGGGGACGAGGACGGCCAGCCAGGAGAAGGGGTTGCCGAGGTAGGTGTGGTAGTCGGACAGGAACTGCTGGCCGAAGCCGCCGCGCCAGGTGAAGAGGAGGTCGCCGGCGGCCCTGCCGTGCACCAGGTCCCACAGGGCCCTGTGGAAGGGGACGTACTGGTTGGCCTGGTCGTTGACGGCCCGGCCGGTGTCGCCGAAGGGGAAGGTGCCCCGGACCGCCCAGGACGCGCAGAAGGCGCCCGAGGCCGTGAGGAACGCGAGGAGCGGGCCGTAGAAGCGGATGGCGCGGCGCGGCGCGGGCCGGGGCCGGTCCCGGCCGGGGGGTGAACTGCTCTGCGTCGCGGGCTCGACGGCCAAGGTCCCCAAGGGTCTGCTCCCTGCTGGTCGACTGTCCGGCTGGTGGTACGTCGGATCCGGCGTCCATGGTGGCGGGCAGCGGCTCGGCTCCAGGGCGGCGGACGGCGGGGCGGGGCGGGGGGACGCGGACGCGTGGAACCAGGGCGGGCGGTGGGACGGCCACCGGCAGGGCGGTCCGGACGGGTGTGCGCAGGGTGCGCCGGCCGGCCGCGGACGCGGGGGGTTCCCCCTTTCGGTGGAGCGCCGGGGCGCGGTTGTCGGCCGGGGAGCGGCTCCCGTCGTGCGGGCCCGAACCCACGGCCACCGCCCCGATACGGTGCGTGCGGCCGCGGGCGGCGGTGGTTCCGCTTAGCACATGTGCACCACGGCCGCACGTCGGAGGGGTCGCATCCCGACTTCGGCCTTGTGGCGACTGGCCTGCGGGTCCTTCGGGCTTCGGGGGTCGGGGCTTTTGTTTTGACCGGAGTGGATGCGGTAGGTACGCTCAGACCTTGTGCCTGGGGTGTGCCTGGGCTCCTGTGCGTGTCCATCAACCGCACCTGAGCCGTATTCAGCCACCGCGATTCATGCGTTTCCACGCTTGCGTGGAGGTCCGCCGGATCCGACACACCCGACCGCGTGGGTCGGCAAATGTTCCAGGTTAGCTTCACTACACGGCACACAGAAACCGGAGAAGTAGTGCCTACGATCCAGCAGCTGGTCCGTAAGGGCCGGCAGGACAAGGTCGAGAAGACAAAGACCCCCGCGCTTGAGGCTTCGCCCCAGCGTCGCGGCGTCTGCACGCGAGTGTTCACGACCACCCCGAAGAAGCCGAACTCGGCGCTGCGTAAGGTCGCGCGTGTGCGTCTGACCTCTGGCATCGAGGTCACCGCTTACATTCCGGGTGAGGGACACAACCTGCAGGAGCACTCGATCGTGCTCGTGCGTGGTGGCCGTGTGAAGGACCTGCCGGGTGTTCGTTACAAGATCATCCGCGGTGCGCTTGACACCCAGGCTGTCAAGAACCGCAAGCAGGCCCGCAGCCGCTACGGCGCCAAGAAGGAGAAGTAAAAAATGCCTCGTAAGGGCCCCGCCCCGAAGCGCCCGGTCATCATCGACCCGGTCTACGCATCTCCTCTGGTGACGTCGCTCATCAACAAGATCCTCCTGAACGGCAAGCGCTCCACCGCCGAGCGCATCGTTTACGGCGCCATGGAAGGCCTCCGCGAGAAGACCGGCAACGACCCGGTCATCACGCTGAAGCGCGCGCTGGAGAACGTCAAGCCGTCGCTCGAGGTCAAGTCCCGCCGTGTCGGTGGCGCCACCTACCAGGTGCCGATCGAGGTCAAGCCGGGCCGTCAGTCGACCCTCGCGCTGCGCTGGCTCGTGGGTTACTCCCGCGCCCGCCGCGAGAAGACGATGACCGAGCGCCTCATGAACGAGCTGCTCGACGCCTCCAACGGTCTTGGCGCTGCCGTCAAGAAGCGCGAGGACACGCACAAGATGGCCGAGTCCAACAAGGCCTTCGCGCACTACCGCTGGTAGTCCCAACCCACATCGAGACCGAGAGAAGACTGAGCCGATATGGCTACCACTTCGCTTGACCTGGCCAAGGTGCGCAACATCGGCATCATGGCTCACATCGACGCGGGCAAGACGACCACCACCGAGCGCATCCTGTTCTACACCGGTGTGTCTTACAAGATCGGTGAAGTCCACGACGGCGCTGCCACGATGGACTGGATGGAGCAGGAGCAGGAGCGCGGCATCACGATCACGTCTGCCGCGACGACCTGCCACTGGCCGCTCGAAGACGTCGACCACACCATCAACATCATCGACACCCCGGGTCACGTTGACTTCACGGTCGAGGTGGAGCGTTCGCTCCGCGTCCTCGACGGTGCCGTCACCGTGTTCGACGGTGTCGCCGGTGTGGAGCCGCAGTCCGAGACCGTTTGGCGTCAGGCGGACCGCTACGGCGTCCCGCGCATCTGCTTCGTCAACAAGCTGGACCGCACCGGCGCCGAGTTCCACCGCTGTGTCGACATGATCAAGGACCGCCTCGGTGCGGTTCCGATCGTGATGCAGCTCCCCATCGGTGCCGAGATGGACTTCCAGGGCGTTGTCGACCTGGTCACCATGAAGGCGTTCGTCTGGTCCGCCGAGGCGACCAAGGGCGAGATGTACGACATCGTCGACATCCCGGACACCCACAAGGAAGCCGCTGAAGAGTGGCACGCCAAGCTGGTCGAGACGGTCGCCGAGAACGACGACCAGATCATGGAGCTGTTCCTCGAGGGCGTCGAGCCCACGGTCGAGCAGCTGCACGCCGCTGTGCGTCGCATCATCATCGGCTCCAAGGGCGACAAGGGTGCCACCGTCACCGCGGTGTTCTGTGGCACGGCGTTCAAGAACAAGGGCGTTCAGCCCCTGCTCGACGCCGTCGTCCGCTACCTCCCGTCGCCCCTGGACATCGAGGCCATCGAAGGCCACGACGTCCGGGACGCCGAGGTCGTCGTGAAGCGCAAGCCGTCTGACGAGGAGCCCCTCGCGGCGCTCGCGTTCAAGATCATGCGCGACCCGCACCTCGGCAAGCTCACCTTCGTCCGGGTGTACTCGGGCCGCCTGGAGGCCGGCACTGCGGTGCTGAACTCCGTCAAGGGCAAGAAGGAGCGCATCGGCAAGATCTACCGCATGCACGCGAACAAGCGTGAAGAGATCGAAGCGGTGGGCGCCGGTGACATCGTCGCCGTCATGGGCCTGAAGCAGACCACCACCGGTGAGACGCTGTGTGACGACAAGAACCCGGTCATCCTGGAGTCCATGGACTTCCCGGCCCCGGTCATTCAGGTCGCCATCGAGCCCAAGTCCAAGGGTGACCAGGAGAAGCTGGGTGTAGCCATCCAGTCTCTCGCGGAGGAGGACCCCTCCTTCCACGTTCACTCGGACGAAGAGACCGGCCAGACCATCCTCGGTGGTATGGGCGAGCTGCACCTCGAGGTGCTGGTCGACCGTATGAAGCGCGAGTTCAAGGTCGAGGCCAACGTCGGCAAGCCGCAGGTCGCTTACCGCGAGACGATCCGCCAGACGGTGGAGCGTCACGACTACACCCACAAGAAGCAGACCGGTGGTACCGGTCAGTTCGCCAAGGTGCAGATCGCGATCGAGCCGATCCTCGAGGCCGACGGTCCCGCGTACGAGTTCGTGAACAAGGTCACCGGTGGCCGCATCCCGAGGGAGTACATCCCCTCGGTCGACGCGGGTGCGCAGGAAGCCATGAAGTTCGGCATCCTCGCCGGCTACGAGATGACCGGCGTCCGCGTCATCCTTCTCGACGGTGGCTACCACGAGGTCGACTCCTCCGAGCTCGCCTTCAAGATCGCCGGTTCGCAGGCCTTCAAGGAGGCCGCGCGCAAGGCTTCTCCCGTGCTCCTCGAGCCGATGATGGCCGTCGAGGTCACCACGCCGGAGGAGTCCATGGGTGACGTCATCGGTGACATCAACTCCCGCCGTGGCCAGATCCAGGCCATGGAGGAGCGTCACGGCGCTCGCCTCGTGAAGGGCCTCGTGCCCCTCTCGGAGATGTTCGGCTACGTCGGAGACCTCCGCAGCAAGACCTCGGGTCGCGCCAGCTACTCGATGCAGTTCGACTCCTACGCCGAGGTTCCCCGGAACGTCGCCGAGGAGATCATCGCGAAGGCCAAGGGCGAGTAACTCTTCCGAGTACACGCTTTAGGCTTGTCACCGGAGCCTCAGGGGCAACAGGAGCAACCCTCCCGTTGCCCCGGGGTACCGGCTATCCAGCAAAGATCACCTGGCGCCGATGAGCAAGGCGTACAGAACCACTCTCCAGGAGGACCCCGTGGCGAAGGCGAAGTTCGAGCGGACTAAGCCGCACGTCAACATCGGCACCATCGGTCACATTGACCACGGTAAGACGACCCTCACGGCCGCCATTACCAAGGTGCTGCACGACGCGTACCCGGACCTGAACGAGGCCTCGGCCTTCGACCAGATCGACAAGGCTCCCGAAGAGCGCCAGCGCGGTATCACCATCTCCATCGCGCACGTCGAGTACCAGACCGAGGCGCGTCACTACGCCCACGTCGACTGCCCGGGTCACGCGGACTACATCAAGAACATGATCACCGGTGCCGCGCAGATGGACGGCGCGATCCTCGTGGTCGCCGCCACCGACGGCCCGATGCCGCAGACCAAGGAGCACGTGCTCCTGGCCCGCCAGGTCGGCGTCCCCTCCATCGTCGTCGCCCTGAACAAGGCCGACATGGTGGACGACGAGGAGATCCTGGAGCTCGTCGAGCTCGAGGTTCGTGAGCTCCTCTCCGACTACGACTTCCCGGGCGACGACCTTCCGGTCGTCCGCGTCTCCGCGCTGAAGGCGCTCGAGGGCGACAAGGAGTGGGGCGAGAAGCTTCTCGGCCTCATGTCTGCCGTCGACGACTTCATCCCGACCCCGCCGCGTGACACCGAGCTGCCGTTCCTCATGCCCGTCGAGGACGTCTTCACGATCACCGGTCGCGGTACCGTCGTCACCGGCCGTATCGAGCGTGGCATCCTGAAGGTCAACGAGACTGTCGACATCATCGGCATCAAGGAGACCAAGACCACCACCACGGTCACCGGTATCGAGATGTTCCGCAAGCTGCTCGACGAGGGCCAGGCGGGCGAGAACGTCGGTCTGCTCCTCCGTGGCATCAAGCGCGAGGACGTCGAGCGCGGCCAGGTCATCATCAAGCCCGGTTCGGTCACCCCGCACACCGAGTTCGAGGCCCAGGCCTACATCCTGTCGAAGGACGAGGGTGGCCGTCACACCCCCTTCTTCAACAACTACCGTCCGCAGTTCTACTTCCGTACCACCGACGTCACGGGTGTTGTCACCCTGCCGGCCGGCACGGAGATGGTCATGCCGGGCGACAACACCGAGATGACGGTCGCGCTGATCCAGCCGGTCGCCATGGAGGAGGGCCTCAAGTTCGCCATCCGTGAGGGTGGTCGTACCGTGGGCGCCGGCCAGGTCATCAAGATCACGAAGTAATTCGTGTTCTGACCTGGTAGCTCGCTGACGCGGGCACCATGTTTGACAGGAGGGCCCCTCCCCCGTCGTTCACGCGACGGGGGAGGGGCCCTTCGTCGTACGGGCTCAGGCTTCGTACGGACTCAGGCGTCGTACGGGCTCACGTGCTGAGGGCCGCACTCCCCGCGGGGGTACGGCCCTCTTCCCTGCGTCGCTCCGCGCGCGGCGGCTACTTCACCCGCAGGGACTCCGTGAACTCGATGCACGCGGCGTAGTCCGGCAGCATTCCGGCCGCGGTGACCTCGGCCAGCGAGGGGGCCGCGTCGTCACGGGCCGACAGCAGCGGGACGTCCGCCGGCCAGTCGATGCCCAGGTCGGGGTCGAGCGGGTGGATCGAGTGCTCCCCCGTGGGGTTGTACGTCTCCGAGCAGATGTAGGACAGAGTGGCGTCGTCCGTCAGCGCGCAGAAGCCGTGGCCCATGCCCTCGGGGAGGTAGACGGCGCGGCGGTCCACGTCGTCCAGGCGGACGCCTTCCACGCGGCCGAAGGTCGGGGAGCCGACCCGGATGTCCACGACGACGTCGAGCACGGCGCCGCGCACGCAGGTGACGTACTTGGCCTGGCCGCGCGGGACGTCGGCGAAGTGGATGCCGCGGACCACACCGCGCTGGGAGACCGAGAGGTTGGCCTGCGCCAGGTTCAGCGGGTGCCCGACGACCTCGGCGAGCCGGTCGAAGCGGTACCACTCCATGAACATGCCGCGCGGGTCACCGTGCTGCTGGGGCGTGATCTCGAATACGCCCTCGATGGAGAGCTCCCGGAACTTCATCGTGTGGCCTCCGCCTCGAGCAGACCGATCAGGTAGTCCCCGTAGCCGCTCTTGGTCAGCGGCTCGGCCAGCGTGCGCAGCTGCGCGGAGTCGATCAGGCCCGCCCGCCAGACGGCCTCCTCGATGCAGCCGATCTTGAAGCCCTGGCGCTCCTCGATCACGCGCACGAACTCCGAGGCCTGCACCATCGAGACGAAGGTGCCGGTGTCCAGCCAGGCGGTACCGCGGTCGAGGACGGTGACGTTCAGCTGACCGGCCTGGAGGTACGCGTCGTTGATGTCGGTGATCTCCAGCTCCCCGCGGGCGCTGGGCTTCAGGTCCCGGGCCATCTCCACGACCTGGTTGTCGTAGAAGTACAGACCGGGCACGGCGTAGCGGGACTTGGGCTTGGCCGGCTTCTCCTCGATGGATATGGCCTGGCCGTCCTTGTCGAACTCGACCACGCCGTACGCCGTCGGGTCCGCCACCGGGTACGCGAAGACCCGGCCGCCCTTGGAGTCGGTGTGCTGCGCCAGGCGGGTGCCGAGGCCGCTGCCGTGGAAGATGTTGTCGCCGAGTATCAGGGCCACGGAGTCGTCGCCTATGAAGTCGGCGCCGAGCACGAAGGCCTGGGCGATGCCGTCGGGGCGTTCCTGGACGGCGTACTCCAGCCGGATGCCGAACTGCGAGCCGTCGCCGAGCAGACGCTCGAACTGGTCGCGGTCGTCCGGGTTGGTGATGACGAGGATCTCACTGATCCCGGCCATGACCAGAGTGGAGAGCGGGTAGTAGATCATCGGCTTGTCGAAGACGGGCAGCAGCTGCTTCGACACTGCCCGCGTCAGCGGCCAGAGTCGGGATCCGGTGCCGCCGGCCAAGAGAATTCCACGCATGGCGCAACACTATGCGAGCAGGCGGGGCATTTTCCGGTTAAGCCCGTGACCAACGCACCGCACAGCTAATGTTCACTTCATGTGCATCCTGGTGAGGGGCGGATTCCGGCCCAGACGGAACGATCGGTTATCGCGGAAGGGTATTTCGTGGTACGGCAACGGAGGCGACGAATATGGATGCGCCCCGCGGGCCGAGACGAAGGCGGCACCGAAAAAATGACGGGTGACCGGGGGAATGACCGCTGGCTGGTCACGGGCGCGGCCGGGATGCTCGGCCGGGACGTCGTGGCCGAACTGCGGCGCAACGCGATCGAGACCGTCGGCCTCAGCCGTGCCGAGCTCGACATCACCGACCCGGCCGCGGTCCGGTCGGCCCTCAAGGGCGTGACCCTCGTCGTCAACTGCGCCGGCTGGGCCGACGTGGACGGTGCGGAGACGGCCGAGGAGGCCGCCGCCGCCGTGAACGGCGCCGGCGCACGGATCCTCGCCGAGGCCTGCGCCGCCAACGGTGCGCGCCTGCTGCAGATCTCCACCGACTACGTGCTGCCGGGGGACGCTTCGCAGCCCTACGCCGAGGACGCGGCCACCGGGCCGGTGAACGCGTACGGCCGCTCCAAGCTGGTCGGCGAGCAGGCCGTGGCCGAACTCCTGCCGCAGGACGGCTATGTGGTCCGCACCGCCTGGCTGTACGGCGATCACGGCCCGAACTTCGTCGCCACCATGCTCAAGCTGGCCGCCCTACGGGACACCCTGGACGTGGTCGACGACCAACAGGGCCAGCCCACCTGGTCCGTCGCGCTCGCCCAGCGGCTCGTCGAGCTGGGCCGGGCGGCGTTGGCGGGCCGGGCCCCCGCGGGCATCTATCACGGCACCGCGAGCGGTGTGACCAGCTGGTTCGGGCTGGCGCGCGAGGTCTACCGGCTGAGCGACCTGGACCCCGGGCGGATCCGCCCGACCACCTCCGCCTCCTTCGTCCGGCCGGCGGTCCGTCCCGCCTTCAGCGTCCTCGCGCACGACCGCTGGGCCCTGGTGGGCCTGGCCCCGATGAGCGACTGGCGGGAGCAGCTGGCCAAGGCCCTGGCCACCCCCGGTTTCGGCGCTCTGGCCCAGGCGGCCCGGGACAGCCGGGCGGGCTGAGGACCCCGCGGGACACCACGCTGTGCGTGTGGACGTTGCCTGCGCGCCAGCTTCGCGAAACCCGAACTCCCTACGCTGGGCGGCCCGGAGGCCCGAAACGCGGCCGCCGTGAGAGGCCTGGGCGTTGGAGCTGCCGTGTCCGAGTACGACGATGTCTGGCTGGTCATTCCCGCCTACAACGAGGGCCGAGTGATCGCCGGCGTCGTCGAGGAGGCGCTCGAGACGTTCCCGAACGTCGTCGTCGTCGACGACGGCAGCACCGACGATTCGGCCGAGCACATCGCGACCACCGGCGCCCACCTGGTGCGGCATCCGGTCAACCTCGGTCAGGGCGCGGCCCTGCAGACCGGCCTCACGTACGCACTCGCCCAGCCCGGCGCGCAGTACTTCGCGACCTTCGACGCGGACGGCCAGCACCAGACCAAGGACGTCGAGACGATGGTCGCGGTGCTGCGGGCCGGCGACGCCGACGTGGTGCTCGGCTCCCGGTTCATCGAGCAGAACGGCCAGGTGCCGTGGATCAAGCAGGTCGTGCTGCGCACGGCCGCCGCGGTGAGCCCCACCGCGCGCAGGCTGCGGCTCACCGACGCGCACAACGGTCTGCGCGTACTGGGCCGTGCGGCCGCCGAGCGCCTGAACATCACCATGAACGGCATGGCCCACGCCTCGGAGCTCGTCGGTTTCCTCGCCGGCTCCGACTTGCGGGTCACCGAGATTCCGGTGGACATCCTCTACACCGACTATTCGCGGGCCAAGGGACAGTCCCTCATCAACGGCGTCAACATCGTTTTTGATATTTCGCTGCGGGAGCGTGGGCGTCGATGAAATATTTCTGGATCCAGCTGCTGCTCATCGCCGGCTCTGTTTCCATGGCGCTGGTGTTCATCCGGACCTGGAGCCAGGCGAAGAACCGGGCCTGGAAGCGAATTGCCTTTTCGGTGTTCGTCATCGTCAACGTCTACGCGGTGCTCCGCCCGACCGACGTCACCTGGGTCGCGCAGCACCTCGGTGTCGGCCGGGGCACTGACCTCGTGCTTTACGTGATGGTCCTCGCGATGGGCTTCCTCACGCTCAACACCTTCCTGCGCTTCCGTTCGCTGGAGCAGAAGATCACCGACCTCGCCCGGACGGTCGCCATCACCGAGGGCGTCCGGCACAACGACGTCCGGCTCGGGACGCCCGACGAGGCTTCCGGGCCGGCCGCCGGGCCGGCCGCCGGACCCTCCTCCGGCGCGGACTCCGCGAAGGTGTGACGCCCGTGGGGTCCTTCGACTTCATGCTCCCGTACTACGGGGACGCCGGGCAGATGCGGGACGCCGTCCGCAGCGTCCTGGCCCAGACCGACCGCGATTTCCGGCTCGTCGTCATCGACGACGGCCGGGAGCCGGACGTCCCCGGCTGGTTCGAGGGGCTGGGCGACGCGCGGGTGCACTACCTCCGCAACGAGCGCAACCTCGGCATCACGAAGAACTTCCAGAAGTGCGTCGAGCTCTCCGAGGCCGACCACGTGGTCGTCATGGGCTGCGACGACCTGCTGCACCCGCACTACCTGGAGACCGTCCGCGCAATCCTCGCGGCCCACCCCGGGATCGGCATGGTCCAGCCCGGCGTCGAGGTGATCGACGGTGCGGGCCGGGTCGCGCGGGGCCTGCCCGACGTGGCCAAGCGGTGGATGTTCTCGCCCCGGGTGAAGGGCCGGAGGCTGATGGCAGGCGAGGAGCTGGCCGCCAGTCTGCTGCGCGGGAACTGGCTCTACTTCCCCTCGGTCGTCTGGCGCGGCCCGGCGCTGCGCGAGGTGAACTTCCGGGACGGCTACTCGGTGGTCCTGGACCTGGCCCTGGTCGTGGACCTGCTCGAAGCCGGCGAGGGGATGGTGATCGACGAGTCCACCACGGTCTTCCAGTACCGCCGGCACGCGGCCAGCGAGTCCTCCGTCCAGGCCCTCTCCGGTACCCGCTTCACCGAGGCCGAGCGCTACTTCGCGGCGGTCGCCGAGCGGATGGAGGCCCGCGGCTGGCCCGGGGCCGCCCGCGCGGCCCGTCTCCACCACGGCTCCCGCCTGCACGCGCTCGGAATGCTGCCCGGCGCCCTGCGGCGAGGGCACCGGGCGGGCGTGCGCACGCTGGCCCGGCACGCCTTCGCCGCAGGGTGGAGGTGAGCTCAGTTCTTCTTCGTGCGCTTCAGCGGGTCGTACGGCGTGCACTTTCCGTGGGGCGCGTACTTCGGGCACTTCCCGTCGGGCAATCCCGTCGTGTGCGCCGTCCAGGCCAGGGTGCCGAGGGTGTTCTCGGAGGGGGGCCTGGGCATGTAGGCGTCGGCCGTGGACGATCCGGCCGAGCCGAAGAGGAGCCCGAGCGGGACCAGGACCCCGATCACGGCGGCCCGGGGCCGGTGCCCGGCCGCCCGGAGGGCCTCCCGGCCGGGCAGCCGCACCTCGTTGGCCCGGGTCCACGCCGTGACCCGCTGTACGCCGAGGTGGACGGCCACGCCCGACAGCGCGAGCATGCAGTAGACGATCTGCAGGCTGGTGCGCGGGTACAGCTGCACGGCGCCGTCGGCCGCCATGTGCGAGGCGTACCAGTAGCGCAGCAGGAAGGCGCTGCCGGTGCAGGCCGCCAGGGTCAGCACCAGCGGCCGGCGCAGGCCGAGCGCGATGGCCGCGCCCAGGCCGACGACCAGCAGGATGGTGAAGAGGCCGACGCCGCCGAGTTCGCCCGGCAGCGGCCACCCGAGGGAGCGCAGCGGGCCGGGGAACGCGGTGCCCGACGAGGCGAAGTAGGCCGGGTCGGTGGCGGTGTCGAAGTAGAAGTACGTGTCCCGGGTCGCTCCGCTCGCGCCGAGCAGCCGGACCAGGTACGGCCCCGCCAGTGCGAGGAAGACGACGGAGGCGGCTGCCAGCGGCAGCAGGGCGTCCAGCAGAGCGCGCTTCCCGCCCGAGCGGGCGCGGCCGGTCAGCACCACGGCGAAGAGCACGATCACCCCGACCGCGGACCACACGAACCAGCCCGCGTACAGCAGGAACAGCGCGGCGAGCAGCGCTCCGAGGCCCGCTCCGATCGCCGGCGAGCGCCTGCGGCCGAGCTGCGAGGAGTCCGTCACCACCTGCGCGAGCTTGGCCAGCAGGGGGACGACGACGATCAGGACGAGCGGGGAGTACGGCTTGTACGGCTCGATCAGCGTCAGGGACGCCGTGACACCGATGCCGAGGGCCCACAGCGGGGGCAGCAGCATGCGCCAGGCCAGGTAGGCGACCGGGCCGGAGACCGCCAGGAAGCCGATCATCACCCACTTGACGGCGAGCGAGGCGTTGCCGTCGAAGAACAGCTGGGAGCTCCACGCCAGCACGTGCGGGAAGCCGGGCGGGTACTCGGCCGGCAGGGGCACCCCGTCGATGACGTGGTACGCCCACTGCTGCAGGTTCCCGATGTCACCGCCGGACCCGTTGTACGGCCAGCTGGTTCCCCGCAGGGCCACCACGCTGCCGCTCGCGGTCACGCCGGTGGCCAGGCCGGCCACGGCCGCCGCGCCGATCCGCACCGCCGCACCGGGCATCCACCGGGACAGGACCAGGTAGAGCACCACGGTCGCGGCCAGCAGCACCAGCAGTCGCAGCTGGATGCCGGCCAGCCCGCTGACCTGGCCGATCCGCTGCAGGGGATTCACGTCGAGGCGCTTGCTCAGGACGGTGAGGAGCAGTGCCGCGAGAACCGACACGACCGCCTCGGCGGCCGTGAGGGCGAAGGCGCGGGACATGCGGCCACCGGAGGCGCTCGGGGCCCGGTGTTCGGCTACCGGGACGGGCGCGGGAGCGGTGACGGTCATGTCCGCGGACTTTACCTCCAGGAGTCCGCCCGCCTTGGCGAGCGGTCCCAACATGAACAGGACGTACCAGAGTTGAAGGCGGGAACCGAAATGATGGACGAGGTCGGAGTGAACGACACGTCCGCTCCCGAGCGGGTCGGGAAGCCGGCCAGGACCGGGCAACGGCCCGCACTGCGGGAGTGGGAGTCCTTCACCGGCCGGCGGTGGTTCTGGCCGGCCGCGCTCGTGGTCGGGTACGCGGCGCAGGTGCTGCTGCGCCTCTCCCTGGTGTGGGGCAAGGCCTATCCGGCGGTACACGCGGACGAGTCCTCGTACCTCGTGCTGGCCCGGGTGCTCGCGGGGCGGCCTACGACGGAGATGCCGGTCGGATCGGTCATCCCCGGCGGCTACTCGCTGCTCGTCTCCCCGGCCCTGCGCATCGCGGACGACCCGGTCACCGCGTACCAGCTCGTCATGGGGATCAACACGCTGCTCAACGCGCTCGTCTTCCTCCTGGCCTACGCCGCCCTGCGCAGGCTCGGCCTGTCCCGGGGGCTCTCGTTCCCGGCCGCCACGGCGGCCGCGCTGATGCCGCCCGTGGTCTTCTACTCCGAGTTCGCCATGTCCGACACTGTGCTCCCCGTGGTCCTCCTCGGCTGGCTGATCACGCTGCACGGCTGGCTGAGCGAGGGCGACACGCGCCGCCGCACGGGGTACGGGGCGGGGGCCGGTCTGCTGGCCGGCTACTCCATGGCGGTCCACGACCGCGGTGGGGTGGTGGTCGCCCTCACGGCGGCGGTCTTCCTGGGCGCACTCGTCTTCCGATGGGCCCCCCTGCGCACCACGCTCGCGGCCTGGGGCGGACTCGCCGTCTCCGTGCTGGGCGCCCGGCTGCTGGCCGGCTGGCTGGAGGCGCAGTTCAAGGACACCCCGCCGAGCTCGGTGGGCACGAAGGTCCTGGACGCCCTGGTCGAACCCGAACTGCTGCGCCGCACGGTGACCCGTACGATCGGCCAGTTCTGGTACTTCTCGGTCTCGTCCTGGGGCTTCGGCGCGCTCGCCGTCGTCCTGTGCGTGTGCGCGGTGTTCAGCCCCCGCTTCACCCGGGCCTCGCGGGTGGTCTCCTTCGTCATGGTCGCCCTGCTGTGCGGGATCGCGCTCGCCTCGGCCGCCGGCCTGCCGGACGACCACGGCCGGATCGACAACTGGATCTACGCCCGCTACCTGGCCCCGCTGGTTCCGGCGTTCTTCCTCGTGGGTGTCGCGGTGCTGGCGCGGGCCCGGACCGGTGCGCTGCTGCGGGCGGCGGCGGGAGCGGTGCTGTTCACCGCGGTCACGGCCGGGTTCGTCGTCCTGGTGGTCGGCCCGGGCCTCCACAAGGTGGGCATCATCGCCTGGGGCATGCCGGACGCGCTGTTCCTGGCCTCGGAGTGGACGGGGCTGCACATGGGGCGGACGACCGCCGGCGCGCTGCTGGTGTTCGGGGTCTGCGTGCTCTTCCGGCTGGCCGGCGGGCGCCGGGCGGTCTGGGCCGTGGCGGTGTCGCTGGCCCTGTTCGCCGCCTACGCGACGACCGCGGTCACCGCGAACGTGGCCGAGCCGCACACGGAGCAACGCGAGGCCGCCGCCACCGGTTTCACCAGTTCGGCGGGGCTCAGGCCGGGCGAGAACCTGGTGATGGACCCGAGCGCCGACTGGGACCTGCGGATGGCCCAGGGGTACGAGGTGTACGACGGGCGGGTCTGGACCAGGGACCTCAGGCACGGCGAGCAGCCGCCGGCCGCCGCGGACGCGGCCGTACTGGGGCTGAAGCGGCAGGACGCGAGGCCGGAGGACACCTGGCCGGCGGCGCCCGCGGGCTGGTACGCGGCCGAGGTGGACCGGGCGCACGGGTGGGTGCTCTGGCGCCACCGCTGACGGCCCGCGCCGCGCTCCACACCCGCGGACCTGGTGGTCGAACCCCTGATCGATGGCAAGATCGACTCCTGCATCGACGACGTACGGCTGACCGCGGACATCACCGGCTCCTGCGACAGGTGATGGGGATCCGCAGGCGGGGGTGGGGGACATGGGGAAGAAGGACGAGGGACAGACGGGACCGGGCCTCTCCGACGAGGACTGGGCGCGGTTCATGGCGCAGGCCGAGGCGGGCGCGGGGGAGGCGCCGAAGGAGCCGTCCGCCCGGGCGCGCATGGTGACCGCGCGGCTGCGCGAGGAGGAGTCCCGGCGCGGCTACGACGGACCGCCCGCCTGGCGGGCCGGCGTCACCGCGCGGCAGCGGGGGAGGGGCGGGCGCCGGCTCAAGGCGGCGCTGGCCATCGCCTTCGTCGCGGCCCTCGCGCTGATCGCCATCCGGCCGGAGCTGGTCATCGACAAGGTCACCGGGAAGTCCGACCGGGACGCGAAGGCGCGGCAGTCCCTGCCGGCCGAGACGGCGATCCCGAGCGGCCCGCCCACTTCGGTGGACCCGGACCGGCCGACGCTCGCGGACCCCTTCCGGGGCTCCCCGGCCCTCCAGTGGGCGGACGGGGCGGCCGGCATCGAGGTGCCGCAGGCCCAGGCCGTCGGCGGCATGAGCAAGGAGCAGGTCGCCGACGCGCTGGCGAAGGTCAAGCAGTTCCTGGTCACGGCCAACCTGGACCCGGCGACCCTGCGCGGGGAGCGCCCCGCGGCGGCGCTGGACCTGCTCGATCCCAAGCTCGCCGCGATCGACGAGGGCGCGGGCCGCCTGGAGGAGGCCCTGGCCGCCCCGAGCGAGGAGAACGACCCTCTGAACCTCGTCACCCGGACCCGCCCGGCAGAGCTGAAGCCCGTGGGCGAGGTGGTCAAGGTCCGGGGCCGGATGTGGGTGGAGCCCGGCGAGAAGCCCGGCAAGGCCAACGTGCTGGTCGACTACACGTTCGTGTACCCGTTCGTGAAGGCGACGCCGGGCGCCGACCAGGTCGAGCGCTCCATCGTGCGCCGCGAGATCACCTTCTCCGTCGCCGACCCGCGCACGTGGCGGGCCACCGCGGGCAAGCTCTGGATCGAGGACGTCCACGTGTACCTGGCCAACAGCGGATGTGACGTCCACGACGGATTCCTGCACCCCGTCTTCGACGAGGACGCCCCGGCCGGGCCCACGCCCTCCGGCGCTCCGATGGACCCGTACGACCGGAGCCGGGGCATGGAAGCCGGGGGACAGGCGGGCTGCGGCGTGATCTCGCGCTCCTGAGCGGGCGCGGGAACAGGGACGGGGACCCCCGCCGCGTGGTGCAGTTTGACCACTCAGCGTGGCGGGGTATTCTCTTCCGCCCGATTGGCGCCATACGTGTCTCGTATGGCAGACTACTCAAGTTGCTCGGCCGTGTGCCGATGCTGCGCGCCTCCCGCCGGGAGGACCGGAAGCGAGTCCCACAGTACTCGTCGCCTTACCTGCCTCTCGGGGCAGCAATGGGGCGGACGTACGGGAATCTTCTGGGAAGCGTCAGCACGGTGCCTGCCAGGTACTCGGTGGGTGTTTGCCCCCGATCTGCGGTCTTGGGACCGCGCCCCCTTGGACGAGGGAATTTCCGTATGGGAATTTTCTGTAGAGGGAGCGCGACACGCCCGACCGCGTGGGTCGGAGGAGAGCGGCGGAGCGATCCGCAGCCGGCCGAGAACCAGAGCGTTTCCACAACAGACAGGACTACGGAGTAGCCATGGCGGGACAGAAGATCCGCATCCGGCTCAAGGCCTACGACCACGAGGTCATCGATTCGTCGGCGAAGAAGATCGTCGAGACGGTGACGCGCACTGGTGCGTCGGTCGCGGGCCCGGTGCCGCTGCCCACTGAGAAGAACGTGTACTGCGTCATCAAGTCGCCGCACAAGTACAAGGACTCGCGCGAGCACTTCGAGATGCGCACTCACAAGCGCCTGATCGACATCCTCGACCCGACGCCCAAGACCGTTGACTCGCTGATGCGCCTGGACCTTCCGGCCGGCGTTGACATCGAGATCAAGCTCTGAGAGGCACGGAGAAGATGGCAAAGCAGATCAAGGGCGTCCTGGGCGAGAAGCTCGGCATGACCCAGGTCTGGGACGAGAACAACCGTGTCGTCCCGGTGACCGTGGTCAAGGCCGGGCCCTGCGTTGTTACCCAGGTCCGTAAGAACGAGATCGATGGCTACGAGTCGGTCCAGATCGCCTTCGGCGAGATCGACCCGCGCAAGGTGAACAAGCCCCTCAAGGGTCACTTCGCCAAGGCCGACGTCACCCCCCGCCGCCACCTGGTGGAGCTCCGTACCTCCGACGCCAGCGAGTACACGCTCGGCCAGGAGATCACGGCTGCCGTGTTCGAGTCCGGCGTCAAGGTTGACGTCACGGGCAACAGCAAGGGCAAGGGCTTCGCCGGTGTCATGAAGCGTCACAACTTCAAGGGCCTCGGCGCCGGGCACGGCGTCCAGCGCAAGCACCGCTCCCCCGGTTCGATCGGTGGCTGCGCCACCCCTGGGCGTGTCTTCAAGGGCATGCGCATGGCCGGTCGTATGGGTAACGAGCGCGTCACCACCCAGAACCTGACCATCCACGCGGTTGACGCGGAGAAGGGTCTGCTCCTCATCAAGGGTGCGGTCCCCGGTCCGAACGGCGGCCTCGTCCTGGTCCGTACCGCGGCCAAGGGGGCTTGAGGTAATGAGCACCATTGACATCCTTTCGCCGGCAGGCGACAAGGCCGGTACCGTCGAGCTCCCCGCGGAGATCTTCGACGCGAAGACCAGCGTTCCGCTGATCCACCAGGTCGTTGTCGCTCAGCTGGCTGCTGCCCGTCAGGGCACGCACAAGACCAAGCGTCGTGGCGAAGTCCGTGGTGGTGGCCGCAAGCCGTACCGCCAGAAGGGCACCGGCCGCGCTCGCCAGGGTTCCACCCGCGCTCCGCAGTTCGTTGGCGGTGGCGTCGTCCACGGCCCGCAGCCGCGTGACTACTCGCAGCGGACCCCGAAGAAGATGAAGGCCGCCGCCCTCCGCGGTGCCCTCTCGGACCGTGCGCGTCACTCCCGCATCCACGTCGTCACCGGCGTGGTCGAGGGTGCCGCCTCCACGAAGGCCGCCAAGACGCTGTTCGGCAAGATCTCGGAGCGCAAGAACGTGCTCCTGGTCGTCGAGCGCGCCGACGAGGCTGCGTGGCTGTCCGCCCGCAACCTGCCCCAGGTGCACATCCTGGAGCCGGGCCAGCTGAACACGTACGACGTGATCGTCTCTGACGACGTGGTCTTCACTCAGGCCGCTTTCGAGTCCTTCGTGTCTGGCCCCAAGGCCGATGAGACCGAAGGGAGCGACGCCTGATGTCTGAGGCGACCGTTACCAGCAAGACCTTCACTGACCCGCGCGACCTGCTGATCAAGCCGGTTGTCTCGGAGAAGAGCTACGCGCTGCTGGACGAGAACAAGTACACGTTCATCGTCGCGCCCGGCTCCAACAAGACTCAGATCAAGCAGGCCGTCGAGGCGGTCTTCGGGGTCAAGGTCACCGGGGTCAACACGATCAACCGTCAGGGTAAGCGCAAGCGCACCAAGACCGGTTTCGGCAAGCGCGCTGACACCAAGCGCGCCATCGTGACCCTCGCTGAGGGCGACCGAATCGACATCTTCGGCGGCCAGGCCTCCTAACGGAGGTCTAGTCGTCCGGAATCGGACGAGGACTGAGAAATGGGTATCCGCAAGTACAAGCCGACGACCCCGGGCCGTCGTGGCTCCAGCGTCGCCGACTTTGTCGAGATCACGCGGTCCACGCCGGAGAAGTCGCTGGTCCGCCCCCTGCACAGCAAGGGCGGCCGTAACAACACCGGTCGGATCACGGTTCGACACCAGGGTGGCGGCCACAAGCGCGCCTACCGTGTGATCGACTTCCGTCGTCACGACAAGGACGGCGTGCCGGCCAAGGTCGCGCACATCGAGTACGACCCCAACCGCACTGCGCGCATCGCGCTTCTGCACTACGCAGACGGCGAGAAGCGCTACATCATTGCGCCGAAGAACCTGAAGCAGGGCGACCGGATTGAGAACGGCCCCACGGCCGACATCAAGCCCGGCAACAACCTGGCTCTCCGCAACATCCCGGTCGGTACCACGATCCACGCGATCGAGCTCCGTCCCGGTGGCGGCGCCAAGTTCGCCCGCTCCGCTGGTGCCTCCGTGCAGCTGCTGGCGAAGGAGGGCACCATGGCCCACCTTCGTATGCCGTCCGGTGAGATCCGTCTCGTCGACGCGCGCTGCCGCGCCACCGTCGGTGAGGTCGGCAACGCCGAGCAGTCGAACATCAACTGGGGCAAGGCCGGCCGCATGCGCTGGAAGGGCGTTCGCCCCTCCGTCCGCGGTGTCGCGATGAACCCGGTCGACCACCCGCACGGTGGTGGTGAGGGTAAGACCTCCGGTGGTCGTCACCCGGTCTCCCCGTGGGGTCAGAAGGAGGGTCGTACTCGCTCGCCGAAGAAGGCTTCGAGCAAGTACATCGTCCGCCGCCGCAAGACGAACAAGAAGCGCTAGGAGCGGGTTTAGATGCCGCGCAGTCTCAAGAAGGGACCCTTCGTCGACGGACACCTCATCAAGAAGGTGGACGTACAGAACGAAGCCGGTACCAAGAACGTCATCAAGACCTGGTCCCGTCGCTCGATGATCATCCCGGCCATGCTGGGTCACACCATCGCGGTGCACAACGGCAAGATCCACGTCCCGGTGTTCGTCACCGAGTCGATGGTCGGCCACAAGCTCGGCGAGTTCTCGCCGACTCGCACCTTCCGCGGCCACGTCAAGGACGACCGGAAGTCGAAGCGCCGCTAAAGGCGGGGTGGTTACGACTATGACTTACACCGAAGGGACAACCATGGAAGCCAGGGCCCAGGCGCGGTACATCCGCGTCACGCCCATGAAGGCCCGCCGAGTGGTGGACCTTATCCGTGGCATGGATGCCACGGAGGCTCAGGCGGTCCTGCGTTTCGCCCCGCAGGCCGCGAGCGTGCCGGTTGGCAAGGTGCTTGACAGCGCCATTGCCAACGCCGCACACAACTACAACCACCCGGACGCCTCCACGCTGGTCATCAGCGAGGCGTACGTGGACGAGGGCCCGACCCTGAAGCGGTTCCGTCCGCGTGCCCAGGGCCGTGCCTACCGGATCCGCAAGCGGACCAGCCACATCACCGTGGTCGTCAGCAGCAAGGAAGGTTCCCGGTAATGGGCCAGAAGGTAAACCCGCACGGGTTCCGGCTCGGCATCACCACCGACTTCAAGTCGCGTTGGTACGCCGACAAGCTGTACAAGGACTACGTCAAGGAAGACGTCGCCATCCGCAGGATGATGACGTCCGGCATGGAGCGCGCCGGCATCTCGAAGGTTGAGATCGAGCGCACCCGTGACCGCGTGCGTGTGGACATCCACACCGCTCGTCCGGGCATCGTCATCGGCCGCCGTGGCGCCGAGGCCGACCGCATCCGCGGCGACCTCGAGAAGCTCACGGGCAAGCAGGTCCAGCTGAACATCCTCGAGGTCAAGAACCCCGAGGTCGACGCTCAGCTGGTTGCCCAGGCCGTTGCCGAGCAGCTCTCCTCCCGCGTCTCCTTCCGTCGCGCCATGCGTAAGAGCATGCAGGGCACGATGAAGGCCGGCGCCAAGGGCATCAAGATCCAGTGTGGCGGTCGCCTCGGCGGCGCCGAGATGTCCCGCTCCGAGTTCTACCGCGAAGGCCGTGTGCCGCTGCACACCCTCCGCGCGAACGTGGACTACGGCTTCTTCGAGGCCAAGACCACCTTCGGCCGTATCGGTGTGAAGGTCTGGATCTACAAGGGCGACGTCAAGAACATCGCCGAGGTTCGCGCCGAGAACGCTGCGGCCCGTGCGGGTAACCGCCCGGCCCGTGGTGCCGCCGGCGCTGGCGACCGTCCCGCCGGCCGTGGTGGCCGTGGTGGCGAGCGCGGCGGCCGTGGTGGCCGCAAGCCGCAGCAGGCTGCAGGTGCCGAGGCCCCCAAGGCCGACGCTCCCGCCGCCGCTCCGGCTGAGAGCACCGGAACGGAGGCCTGACCGACATGCTGATCCCTCGTAGGGTCAAGCACCGCAAGCAGCACCACCCGAAGCGCCGCGGTATGGCCAAGGGCGGTACTGAGGTCTCGTTCGGCGAGTACGGCATCCAGGCGCTTACCCCCGCCTACGTGACGAACCGCCAGATCGAGGCGGCTCGTATCGCGATGACCCGCCACATCAAGCGTGGCGGCAAGGTCTGGATCAACATCTACCCGGACCGTCCCCTGACGAAGAAGCCTGCCGAGACCCGCATGGGTTCCGGTAAGGGTTCTCCCGAGTGGTGGATCGCGAACGTGCACCCGGGCCGGGTCATGTTCGAGCTGTCCTACCCGAACGAGAAGATTGCTCGTGAGGCGCTCACCCGCGCTGCTCACAAGCTTCCGATGAAGTGCCGGATTGTTCGGCGCGAGGCAGGTGAGTCGTGATGGCGACGGGAACCAAGGCGTCCGAGCTGCGTGAGCTCGGTAACGAGGAGCTCGTTGGCAAGCTGCGCGAGGCCAAGGAAGAGCTGTTCAAGCTGCGCTTCCAGGCGGCCACGGGTCAGCTGGAGAACAACGGCCGGCTCAAGTCCGTCCGTAAGGACATCGCTCGCATCTACACCCTGATGCACGAGCGTGAGCTCGGTATCGAGACGGTGGAGAGCGCCTGATGAGCGAGAAGAACGTGACTGAGACGACTGACCGCGGCTTCCGCAAGACCCGTGAGGGTCTTGTCGTCAGCGACAAGATGGACAAGACCGTCGTCGTCGCTGTCGAGGACCGCGTGAAGCACGCTCTGTACGGCAAGGTCATCCGCCGTACGAACAAGCTCAAGGCGCACGACGAGCAGAACGCTGCCGGCGTCGGCGACCGCGTCCTCATCATGGAGACGCGTCCGCTGTCGGCGAGCAAGCGCTGGCGCATCGTCGAGATCCTCGAGAAGGCCAAGTAATTATCTGAGGCCCTGGGCATCAAGCCCAGGGGCCCCTCAGGTTCGTTCCGCCAGGCTCGGTGGGGGCGGTAGCTCTTCGGAGTGATGCCCCCGCCGGGAACCGGCAGACAAACAGGAGATAGACGTGATCCAGCAGGAGTCGCGACTGCGTGTCGCCGACAACACTGGTGCCAAGGAGATCCTTTGCATCCGTGTTCTCGGTGGTTCCGGTCGCCGCTACGCGGGCATCGGTGACGTCATCGTTGCCACCGTCAAGGACGCGATCCCCGGTGGCAACGTGAAGAAGGGTGACGTCGTCAAGGCGGTCATCGTTCGCACCGTGAAGGAACGCCGCCGCCAGGACGGCTCGTACATCCGCTTCGACGAGAACGCCGCCGTCATTCTGAAGAACGACGGCGACCCTCGCGGCACCCGTATCTTCGGCCCGGTGGGCCGTGAGCTGCGCGAGAAGAAGTTCATGAAGATCATCTCGCTCGCGCCGGAGGTGCTGTAAGCATGAAGATCAAGAAGGGCGACCTGGTTCAGGTCATCACCGGTAAGGACAAGGGCAAGCAGGGCAAGGTCATTCTGGCCATCCCTACTGAGAACCGCGTCCTCGTCGAGGGTGTCAACCGGGTCAAGAAGCACACCAAGGCCGGCCAGACCGCTGGTGGCTCGCAGACCGGTGGCATCGTGATCACCGAGGCGCCGATCCACGTCAGCAACGTTCAGCTGGTTGTGGAGAAGGACGGCCAGAAGGTCGTTACCCGCGTCGGTTTCCGCTTCGATGACGAGGGCAACAAGATCCGCGTTGCCAAGCGGACGGGTGAGGACATCTGATGGCTACCACTCCGCGTCTCAAGACGAAGTACCGCGAGGACATCGCGGGCAAGCTGCGTGAAGAGTTCTCCTACGAGAACGTCATGCAGATTCCCGGCCTCGTGAAGATCGTGGTCAACATGGGTGTGGGCGACGCCGCCCGCGACTCCAAGCTGATCGACGGCGCCATCAAGGACCTGACGACGATCACCGGTCAGAAGCCGGCCGTCACGAAGGCCCGCAAGTCCATCGCGCAGTTCAAGCTGCGCGAGGGTCAGCCGATCGGCTGCCACGTCACCCTCCGTGGTGACCGCATGTGGGAGTTCCTGGACCGTACGCTGTCGCTCGCGCTGCCGCGTATCCGTGACTTCCGTGGTCTGTCGCCGAAGCAGTTCGACGGCCGTGGCAACTACACCTTCGGTCTCACGGAGCAGGTCATGTTCCACGAGATCGACCAGGACAAGATCGACCGTACCCGGGGTATGGACATCACCGTGGTTACCACGGCGACCAACGACGACGAGGGCCGCGCCCTCCTTCGTCACCTCGGCTTCCCCTTCAAGGAGGCGTAAGCGAGATGGCGAAGAAGGCTCTCATCGCGAAGGCTGCCCGCAAGCCCAAGTTCGGTGTGCGTGCGTACACCCGCTGCCAGCGCTGCGGTCGCCCCCACTCCGTGTACCGCAAGTTCGGCCTGTGCCGCGTCTGCCTTCGTGAGATGGCTCACCGTGGCGAGCTGCCGGGCGTGACCAAGAGCTCCTGGTAATTCCCTCTCGTCCGCAAGGACTTGAGGAGTACCAGGCACTCTCGGTAAGCATCTGGACGGCGGATGCCCGGCCGCGCATGCCTTAGGCTTGTGTGGTTGGGCGTCCGCCGCCCATAACGACTTACTACGCCGTAGGTCCCCGCACCGCACCCGTCCCGCCACTGAGTGGGGAGAGGGATGGCGCATACAGGAAACCCCGGCGAGAGAGGCCGAAGGCCACTTCATGACCATGACTGACCCGATCGCAGACATGCTCACGCGTCTGCGTAACGCTAACTCGGCGTACCACGACTCTGTCGTGATGCCGCACAGCAAGATCAAGTCGCACATCGCAGAAATCCTCAAGCAGGAGGGTTTCATCACCGGCTGGAAGGTCGAGGACGCCGAGGTCGGCAAGAACCTCGTCCTCGAGCTGAAGTTCGGCCCGAACCGCGAGCGCTCCATTGCGGGCATCAAGCGGATCTCGAAGCCCGGTCTGCGTGTGTACGCAAAGTCCACCAACCTGCCGAAGGTGCTCGGCGGCCTGGGCGTGGCGATCATCTCCACGTCCCACGGTCTGCTCACCGGCCAGCAGGCAGGCAAGAAGGGCGTAGGTGGGGAAGTCCTCGCCTACGTCTGGTAGTCGGGAACGGAGGAAAAGCAATGTCGCGAATCGGCAAGCTCCCCATCCAGGTTCCCGCCGGTGTGGACGTCACCATCGACGGCCAGGCTGTGGCTGTGAAGGGCCCCAAGGGTTCCCTCGCGCTCACGGTCAAGGCGCCGATCGAGATCGTCAAGGGTGAGGACGGCGTTCTGAACGTCACCCGCCCCAACGACGAGCGTCAGAACAAGGCCCTGCACGGCCTGTCCCGCACGCTGGTGGCGAACATGATCACCGGCGTGACCACGGGTTACGTCAAGGCTCTTGAGATCAGCGGTGTCGGTTACCGCGTCGCCGCGAAGGGCTCCAACCTGGAGTTCCAGCTTGGCTACAGCCACCCGATCCTGATCGAGGCGCCCGAGGGCATCTCCTTCAAGGTCGAGTCGCCCACCAAGTTCTCGGTCGAGGGCATCGACAAGCAGAAGGTCGGCGAGGTCGCCGCCAACATCCGCAAGCTGCGGAAGCCCGACCCGTACAAGGCCAAGGGTGTCAAGTACGCCGGCGAAGTCATCCGCCGCAAGGTCGGAAAGGCTGGTAAGTAGCCATGGCATACGGTGTAAAGATCGCCAAGGGCGACGCGTACAAGCGTGCCGCCAAGGCCCGCCGCCACATCCGCATCCGCAAGAACGTCTCGGGTACGGCGGAGCGTCCGCGCCTCGTCGTGACGCGTTCCAACCGCAACATCGTTGCTCAGGTCATCGACGACCTCCAGGGTCACACCCTGGCGTCGGCGTCGACCCTGGACGCTTCGATCCGTGGTGGCGAAGGCGACAAGAGCTCGCAGGCCCAGGCCGTCGGCGCACTCGTCGCCGAGCGTGCCAAGGCCGCGGGTGTCGAGACCGTCGTGTTCGACCGCGGTGGCAACCGATACGCCGGGCGCATTGCCGCTCTGGCTGACGCCGCCCGCGAAGCCGGGCTGAAGTTCTAAGCCCCGTTTTCCGGGACTCACGGACGTAACAGAGAGAGGTAATCCAATGGCTGGACCCCAGCGCCGCGGAAGCGGTGCCGGTGGCGGCGAGCGGCGGGACCGGAAGGGTCGCGACGGTGGCCCTGCCGCCGAGAAGACCGCTTACGTTGAGCGCGTTGTCGCGATCAACCGCGTCGCCAAGGTTGTCAAGGGTGGTCGCCGCTTCAGCTTCACCGCGCTGGTCGTGGTGGGCGACGGTGACGGCACTGTAGGTGTCGGTTACGGCAAGGCCAAGGAAGTTCCCGCGGCCATTGCCAAGGGTGTCGAGGAAGCCAAGAAGTCCTTCTTCAAGGTTCCGCGCATCCAGGGCACCATCCCTCACCCGATCACGGGTGAGCGTGCCGCGGGCGTCGTGCTGCTGAAGCCGGCCGCCCCTGGTACCGGTGTTATCGCCGGTGGCCCGGTGCGCGCCGTTCTGGAGTGCGCCGGCGTTCACGACATCCTGTCGAAGTCGCTTGGTTCTTCCAACGCGATCAACATCGTGCACGCGACCGTGGCGGCCCTCAAGGGCCTGCAGCGTCCCGAGGAGATCGCGGCTCGCCGTGGTCTGCCCCTCGAGGACGTCGCCCCCGCGGCTCTGCTTCGTGCACGTGCTGGGGCGGGTGCGTAATGGCTCGCCTCAAGGTCACGCAGATCAAGTCGTACATCGGCAGCAAGCAGAACCACCGCGACACGCTGCGTTCGCTCGGGCTCAAGCGCCTGAACGACGTCGTCGTCAAGGAGGACCGCCCCGAGTTCCGCGGAATGGTTCACACCGTCCGCCACCTCGTGACGGTTGAGGAGGTTGACTAACATGGCTGAGAGCAGCCCGCTGAAGGCCCACAACCTCCGTCCCGCCCCCGGCGCCAAGACCGCGAAGACCCGTGTCGGTCGTGGTGAGGCGTCGAAGGGTAAGACGGCCGGTCGTGGTACGAAGGGCCAGAAGGCCCGTTACCAGATCCCGCAGCGCTTCGAGGGTGGGCAGATGCCCCTCCACATGCGTCTGCCGAAGCTCAAGGGCTTCAAGAACCCGTTCCGCACCGAGTTCCAGGTCGTGAACCTGGACAAGCTCGGCGCTCTCTACCCCGAGGGTGGAGAAGTCACGGTGGCCGACCTGGTCGCCAAGGGCGCGGTTCGCAAGAACAGCCTCGTCAAGGTCCTGGGCCAGGGCGAGATCTCCGTGGCGCTGCAGGTTTCGGTTGACGCCGTCTCCGGCTCCGCCAAGGAGAAGATTGCCGCCGCTGGTGGCTCTGTGACCGAGCTCGTCTAAGACGAACTCAGTGACAAATAGCTAGAAACCCGACCGGGGGTGCCTCACATATGGGGCATCCCCGGTTGGTCGTTCCATGGAAGGTGCAGACGCCGGTAAGGTGGCCTGCACCTTTGCTTGTACACATTCGTCGATCCCTCAGACCGTCACCTCTGACGCAGTAGCGCGGGGGTCGCAGGAGGCACCGTGCTAACCGCGTTCGCCCGGGCGTTCAAGACGCCCGACCTGCGCAAGAAACTGCTGTTCACGCTCGGCATCATCGTGCTGTTCCGGCTCGGGTCCCACGTCCCCGTCCCCGGCGTGAGCTATACGAACGTCCAGATCTGTGTTGAACAGGCGTCCGGCCAGAACGGCGGGCTCTTCGGACTGGTCAACATGTTCAGTGGCGGTGCGCTGCTGCAGATCACGATCTTTGCGCTCGGCATCATGCCGTACATCACGGCGAGCATCATCTTGCAGCTGCTGACCGTGGTCATCCCGAAGCTGGAGACCCTCAAGAAAGAGGGCCAGGCCGGCACGTCGAAGATCACGCAGTACACGCGCTATCTGACGGTCGCGCTGGCGATCCTGCAGGGCACCGGCCTCGTCGCCACCGCCCGCAGCGGCGCCCTGTTCCAGAACTGCTCCGTGGCGAGTCAGATCGTTCCGGACCGGTCGATCTTCACCACCGTCGTCATGGTGCTCACCATGACCGCCGGTACCTGTGTCGTCATGTGGCTCGGTGAGCTCATCACCGACCGGGGCATCGGCAACGGCATGTCGATCCTGATGTTCATCTCGATCGCCGCGGGCTTCATCGGATCCCTGTGGGCCATCAAGGAGCAGGGCAAGATCGCGGACGGCTGGGTCGAGTTCGGCGTGGTCATGCTGGTCGGCCTCGCGATGGTGGGCCTGGTGGTCTTCGTCGAGCAGGCGCAGCGACGGATCCCGGTCCAGTACGCGAAGCGCATGATCGGCCGCCGTGCCTACGGCGGTACCTCGACGTACATCCCGCTCAAGGTGAACCAGGCGGGCATCATCCCCGTCATCTTCGCCTCGTCGCTGCTCTACATCCCGGCACTGGTCGTTCAGTTCAGCGGTTCCACCGCCGGCTGGGCCACCTGGATCCAGAAGCACTTCGTCAAGGGCGACCACCCGTACTACATCGCGACCTACTTCCTCCTGATCGTCTTCTTCGCGTTCTTCTACGTGGCGATCTCGTTCAACCCCGAGGAAGTTGCAGACAACATGAAGAAGTATGGTGGGTTCATTCCGGGCATCCGCGCCGGTCGGCCCACCGCCGAGTACCTGAGCTACGTACTCAACCGGATCACGTGGCCGGGGTCGCTGTACCTGGGGTTGATCGCTCTTGTGCCGACGATGGCGTTGGCCGGCTTCGGGGCGAACCAGAACTTCCCGTTCGGCGGGACGAGCATCCTGATCATCGTGGGTGTGGGTCTGGAAACCGTGAAGCAGATCGAGAGCCAGCTCCAGCAGCGTAATTACGAAGGGTTCCTCCGCTGATGCGAATCGTCCTCGTCGGCCCGCCCGGTGCGGGCAAGGGAACGCAGGCGACTGTCCTTGCCAAGACCTTGTCGATCCCGCACATCTCCACGGGCGACCTGTTCCGGGCCAACATCAGCCAGGGCACCGAGCTCGGCCGTCGCGCGAAGGCGTTCATGGACGCGGGCGACCTCGTCCCGGACGAGATCACCATCGGCATGGCGAAGGACCGCATGGAGCAGGAGGACGCCGCCGGCGGTTTCCTGCTCGACGGGTTCCCGCGCAACGTCTCCCAGGCGGAGGCGCTCGACGTGATGCTGAAGGCCGAGGGCATGAACCTCGACGCCGTCCTGGACCTGGAGGTCGAGGAGGACGAGGTCGTCAAGCGCCTCGCCGGCCGGCGCACCTGCCGCAACGACGGCGGGCACGTCTTCCACATCGCGTACCAGCCGCCCAAGGTCGAGGGTGTCTGCGACATCTGCGGCGGCGAGCTGTACGTGCGTGAGGACCAGTCCGAGGACGCGGTCCGCAACCGGCTGGACGTCTACCACACCCAGACCGAGCCGATCATCGACTACTACAAGGCCCAGGGCCTCGTGTCGACGATCCCGGCCCTGGGCGAGGTCAAGGACGTCACGCAGCGCGCGATGGACGCCCTGAAGAAGTAGCCACAGGTATTGCAGCGTCATCCGTAAGCGCAGCCACGGCCGCGGTGTCCCCAGGACGCCGCGGCCGTACTGTTGAAAGACCCGAATCCGAAGGTGGCAGGTAAGACATGGTCCAGATCAAGACCCCCGAGCAGATCGCGAAGATGCGTGAGGCGGGGCTGGTCGTCGCTGCGATCCACGCGGCGACCCGTGAGGCGGCCGTTCCGGGCGCCACGACACGGGATCTGGACATGGTGGCCCGCAAGGTCATCGCGGACGCCGGCGCCAAGTCGAACTTCCTCGGGTACGGCGGGTTCCCCGCGACCATCTGCACCTCGGTCAACGAGGTCGTGGTCCACGGCATCCCCGACGACAAGACGGTCCTCAAGGACGGCGACATCATCTCGATCGACGCCGGTGCGATCGTCGAGGGCTGGCACGGCGACGCCGCGTACACCGCCTTCGTGGGCTCTGGGCACGCCCCTGAGCTCGTGGAGCTCTCCCGGGTGACCGAGGAGTCCATGTGGGCCGGGATCGCCGCCATGAAGCTCGGCAACCGCCTCGTGGACATCTCGAAGGCGATCGAGACGTACATCAAGCGGCAGCCGCGTCCGACCACGGGTGAGCACAGCCTCGGCAAGTTCGGGATCATCGAGGACTACGGCGGCCACGGCATCGGTTCCGAGATGCACATGGACCCGCACCTGCTGAACTACGTCTCGCGCAAGCGGGGCAAGGGCATCAAGCTCGTCCCGGGCCTGTGCCTGGCGATCGAGCCGATGGTCTCCCTGGGCACCGCCCAGACGGAGGTCCTGGCGGACGACTGGACGGTCATCACCACGGACGGCACCTGGTCCTCGCACTGGGAGCACTCCATCGCCCTGACCGAGGAGGGCCCGATCGTCCTCACCTCCCCGGACTGCGGCAAGGCGAAGCTGGCGGAGTACGGCGTGACCACGGCGCCGGACCCGTTGGGCTGACGCACAAGCCGGTGGGCCGACCGGTATGGGCAGGATTGATGATCTATCCTGTAGGGCACACTTTCCGGATTCGTCTTTCGGAAGGCCCTGACGTAGACTGACTCGTCGGCTCCTTTGCACCCGCATGTCCGCATGCGAAGGCGGGGAGCTGACCAAGGTAGCCGATTCGAAAGGCGAAGCGTGGCCAAGAAGCAAGGTGCCATCGAAATCGAGGGCACCGTGATCGAGTCCCTCCCGAACGCGATGTTCAAGGTGGAACTCCAGAACGGTCACAAGGTCCTCGCGCACATCAGCGGCAAGATGCGCATGCACTACATCCGCATCCTCCCTGATGACCGGGTCGTCGTGGAGCTCTCTCCGTACGACCTGACGCGTGGCCGGATCGTCTACCGATACAAGTAGATCTTGTCTTCACTCCCGTCCGGACGTCTTGTCCCGACGCGGGTGGTGGCACTGACCCGGAGAACCTCACCAACATGAAGGTCAAGCCGAGCGTCAAGAAGATCTGCGACAAGTGCAAGGTGATCCGCCGTCACGGTCGGGTCATGGTCATCTGCGACAACCTGCGCCACAAGCAGCGCCAGGGCTGACGCACGCCGACCGACCTGCACTACGCAGTTCTTCGCGCGACGTAAGAAAACGTACATACGCAGAACCCGCCCAGTCCTGACCAGGACCGGCGGCACCTCCGGCGGGGGCCGGGGACCCGGGCGTACCACCACCCAACAGGTGTGGTCGGCGGTCGGGGTTCGGTTCTGCGGAAGACCCCCGAACACACAGGAGCCATTGAATGGCACGCGTTTCCGGTGTTGACATCCCGCGCGAAAAGCGTGTGGAGATCGCACTTACCTACGTCTTCGGTGTCGGTCGCACCCGGTCCAAGGAAATCCTTGCGGCCACCGGTGTGAACCCCGACACCCGCGTTCGTGACCTGGCCGAAGAGGACCTGGTCAAGATCCGCGAGTACGTGGACGCCAACCTCCGCACCGAGGGTGACCTCCGCCGCGAGATCCAGGCCGACATCCGTCGCAAGGTCGAGATCCAGTGCTACCAGGGTGTTCGCCACCGTCGTGGCCTGCCCGTGCACGGTCAGCGCACCAGCACGAACGCCCGTACCCGCAAGGGTCCGCGTCGCGCGATCGCCGGTAAGAAGAAGCCGGGCAAGAAGTAGTCCTGTTCAGCGGTCTTGCGCTGTAGGACCGACCACCTCCCGTAGGAGATTTAGATGCCCCCCAAGGGTCGTCAGGGCGCTGCCAAGAAGGTGCGCCGCAAGGAAAAGAAGAACGTCGCTCATGGGCACGCCCACATCAAGAGCACGTTCAACAACACCATCGTCTCGATCACGGACCCCGCGGGCAACGTGATCTCCTGGGCCTCCGCCGGCCACGTCGGCTTCAAGGGCTCGCGCAAGTCCACCCCCTTCGCCGCGCAGATGGCCGCCGAGTCGGCCGCCCGTCGCGCGCAGGAGCACGGCATGCGCAAGGTCGACGTCTTCGTCAAGGGTCCCGGCTCCGGCCGTGAGACCGCGATCCGCTCCCTCCAGGCCACTGGCCTCGAGGTCGGCTCGATCCAGGACGTCACCCCCACCCCGCACAACGGCTGCCGTCCGCCCAAGCGTCGCCGCGTCTGATTCGGCGACGCCGGGCTTCGCGCCTGTGCGTCTTTGAGTGTCCGGGCGGTACGAACCCCTCGCGGGGGACGTACCGCCCGTACCCTTGTAGTTCGTAGCCCCGTGCTGCGTTCCGTCGGGCGTCAAATAGTGGGCGTCCACGAATGAAGGAATCCACATGCTTATCGCTCAGCGCCCCTCGCTGACCGAAGAGGTCGTAGACGAGTACCGCTCGCGGTTCGTGATCGAGCCGCTCGAGCCGGGCTTCGGCTACACCCTCGGCAACTCGCTCCGCCGCACGCTCCTGTCCTCGATCCCGGGTGCCGCTGTCACCAGCATCCGCGTGGACGGCGTCCTGCACGAGTTCACCACCGTGCCCGGTGTCAAGGAAGACGTCACCGACATCATCCTCAACATCAAGCAGCTGGTCGTCTCCTCGGAGCACGACGAGCCGGTCGTGATGTACCTGCGCAAGCAGGGTCCCGGCCTGGTCACCGCTGCCGACATCGCGCCCCCGGCCGGTGTCGAGGTGCACAACCCGGACCTGGTCCTCGCCACGCTCAACGGCAAGGGCAAGCTGGAGATGGAGCTGACCGTCGAGCGCGGTCGCGGCTACGTCTCCGCCGTCCAGAACAAGCAGCTGGGCCAGGAGATCGGTCGCATCCCGATCGACTCCATCTACAGCCCGGTCCTCAAGGTCACCTACAAGGTCGAGGCGACCCGAGTCGAGCAGCGCACCGACTTCGACAAGCTGATCGTCGACGTCGAGACCAAGCAGGCCATGCGCCCGCGCGACGCCATGGCGTCCGCCGGTAAGACCCTGGTCGAGCTGTTCGGTCTGGCCCGCGAGCTCAACATCGACGCCGAGGGCATCGACATGGGCCCCTCGCCGACGGACGCGGCCCTGGCCGCCGATCTCGCCCTGCCGATCGAGGAGCTCGAGCTCACCGTTCGGTCGTACAACTGCCTCAAGCGCGAGGGCATCCACTCCGTGGGTGAGCTCGTCGCCCGCTCCGAGGCCGACCTGCTCGACATCCGCAACTTCGGTGCGAAGTCGATCGACGAGGTCAAGGCGAAGCTGGCCGGCATGGGCCTGGCCCTCAAGGACAGCCCGCCCGGGTTCGACCCGACCGCCGCTGCCGACGCCTTCGGCGCCGACGACGACGCGGACGCCGGTTTCGTCGAGACCGAGCAGTACTAAGCACCACCCGTAGATCTTTCCCGCGGCATCCGCCGCGGGGGAACTGACACCGGTACCTGACACGGCCGGTGCAGATATGAAGGAGTATGACCATGCCGCGTCCCGCAAAGGGTGCCCGTCTGGGCGGCAGCGCCGCGCACGAGAAGCACCTCCTCGCGAACCTCGCGAAGGCGCTCTTCGAGCACGGCCGCATCACCACCACCGAGGCCAAGGCCCGCCGCCTGCGTCCCTACGCCGAGCGTCTGGTGACCAAGGCCAAGAAGGGCGACATCCACAACCGTCGCCTGGTGCTGCAGACGATCACGGACAAGAGCATCGTGCACACGCTGTTCACCGAGATCGCCCCGCGCTACGAGAACCGCCCCGGTGGTTACACGCGCATCACCAAGATCGGCAACCGTCGTGGCGACAACGCCCCGATGGCCGTGATCGAGCTGGTCGAGGCCCTTACGGTCGCCCAGCAGGCCACTGGTGAGGCCGAGGCCGCCACCAAGCGCGCGGTCAAGGAGGCGGAGGCTGTCGAGACCCCCGCCGAGGAGACCAAGGAGGCCTGATCCTTCGGGATCAGAGCTCGCTTGATCGGCTCTGAACGGGCCCGCCCCCTTACCGGGGCGGGCCCGTTCTGTGTTTCTTGGCGCTTTCTCGGCCTTTTCGCGTTTCTGAGAGGATCTGTCACGTGAGTGACGAGGTGGAGCCCGGACACGTCCGGGTCAGGCTGGACCTGAGCTACGACGGCAAGGACTTCTCCGGCTGGGCGAAGCAGCGCGTGCTGCGGACCGTCCAGGGAGAGCTGGAGTCCGCCCTGCAGACCGTGATGCGGCTGCCCGACGCGGTGGAGCTGACCGTGGCCGGCCGGACCGACGCGGGCGTGCACGCGCGCGGACAGGTCGCGCAGTTCGACGTACGGGACGAGGTGTGGGCCGAGCACCAGGACAAGCTGCTGCGCCGCCTCGCCGGGCGGCTGCCGCACGACGTACGGGTGTGGAAGGCCGCCGAGGCCCCCGCCGGCTTCAACGCGCGGTTCTCCGCGATCTGGCGCCGGTACGCCTACCGCGTGGGCGACCACCAGGCCGGGGTGGACCCGCTGCGCCGGGGGCACGTGCTCTGGTACCAGTGGCCGCTCGACGTGGACGCCATGAACGAGGCCGCCGCCGCACTGGTCGGGGAGCACGACTTCGCCGCGTACTGCAAGAAGCGCGAAGGGGCCACGACCATCCGCACCCTCCAGCAGCTCAGCTGGGAGCGGGACGCGGAGGGCATCATCACCGCGACCGTCCGCGCCGACGCCTTCTGCCACAACATGGTGCGCTCGCTGGTCGGCGCCCTGCTGCACGTCGGCGACGGCCACCGGACGACCGACTGGCCCGGGAAGGTGCTGGCCGCGGCCGTACGGGACTCCTCGGTGCACGTGGTCAAGCCGCACGGGCTGACCCTGGAGGAGGTCGGCTACCCGGCCGACGAGCTGCTGGCCGCCCGGAGCAAGGAAGCGCGGAACCTGCGGACGCTGCCCGGAGCCGGCTGCTGCTGAGCCGGGACCGCGGCTAATCCGTTTGGGCGGATCGGGGCCGGACCTGGACAATGCCCCGCATGGGACATCTCGAAGCCAGCCACCTGGAGTACTACCTTCCCGACGGGCGGGTTCTGCTCCCCGACGTCTCCTTCCGGGTGGGGGAGGGGTCGGTCGTCGCCCTGGTCGGGGCGAACGGGGCCGGCAAGACCACGCTGCTGAAGATGATCTCCGGTGAGCTCCAGCCGCACGGCGGCGGCGTGACCGTCAGCGGCGGGCTGGGCGTGATGTCGCAGTTCGTGGGCTCGGTCCGCGACGAGACGACCGTACGGGACCTGCTGGTATCGGTGTCCCAGCCGCGGATCCGGGAGGCGGCCAAGGCGGTGGACCGGGCCGAGCAGCTGATCCTCACGGTGGACGACGAGCCCGCCCAGATGGCCTACGCGCAGGCGCTCAGCGACTGGGCCGACGTGCAGGGGTACGAGGCGGAGACGCTGTGGGACGTCTGCACGATGGCCGCGCTGGCGATCCCGTACGACTCGGCGCAGTTCCGCGAGGTGCGCACGCTCTCGGGCGGTGAGCAGAAGCGGCTGGTGCTGGAGGCGCTGCTGCGCGGGCCGGACGAGGTGCTGCTGCTCGACGAGCCGGACAACTACCTGGACGTCCCGGGCAAGCGCTGGCTGGAGGAGCAGCTGAAGGCCACCCGCAAGACGGTGCTCTTCGTCAGCCACGACCGGGAGCTGCTGACCCAGTCGGCCGAGAAGATCATCAGCCTGGAGGCGAGCCCGAACGGCTCGGACGTGTGGATCCACGGCTCCGGCTTCGCCACCTTCCACGACGCCCGCAAGGAGCGCTTCGCGCGCTTCGAGGAGCTCAAGCGGCGCTGGGACGAGGAGCACGCCCGGCTGAAGGCCCTGGTGCTGCGACTGCGCGGCCAGGCCGCGATCAGCCCGGACATGGCCTCGCGGTACCACGCGATGCAGACGCGCTTCAAGAAGTTCGAGGAGGCCGGTCCGCCGCCCGAGCCGCCGCGCGAGCAGGACATCAAGATGCGGCTCAAGGGCGGCCGTACGGGCGTGCGCGCGCTCACCGTCGAGAACCTGGAGCTCACCGGGCTGATGAAGCCCTTCTCCCTGGAGGTCTTCTACGGGGAGCGGGTCGCGGTCCTGGGCTCGAACGGTTCCGGGAAGTCCCACTTCCTGCGCCTGATGGCGGGGGAGGACGTCAAGCACACGGGTACGTGGAAGCTCGGCGCCCGCGTGGTCCCCGGCCACTTCGCGCAGACCCACGCCCACCCCGAGCTGTTCGGCCGCACGCTCGTCGACATCCTGTGGACGGAGGCGGCCAAGCCGCTCGGCCAGGCGATGGGCGCCCTGCGCCGCTACGAGCTGGAGCGCCAGGGCGAGCAGCCCTTCGAGAGGCTCTCGGGCGGCCAGCAGGCGCGTTTCCAGATCCTGCTCCTGGAGCTGGCGGGGACCACGGCGCTGCTGCTCGACGAGCCCACCGACAACCTCGACCTGGAATCGGCGGAAGCGCTGCAGGACGGGCTGGAGGCGTACGACGGCACTGTGCTGTGCGTCACGCACGACCGGTGGTTCGCCCGCACATTTGACCGTTATCTGGTCTTCGGTTCAGACGGTGTTGTGCGAGAGACTACGGAGCCCGTCTGGGACGAACGTAGGGTCGAGCGGAAGCGCTAGGGGGAGACCGCCCCCGGCTTGGGTCGAGGGGACTTCGTTGTGGGGCTGCGGCCGAGTGTCTGGGTCATGAAGTGGGACAGCCCGTCCTCCTGGGACCGGGGGCTGGCCTGGCTGCTGCGTCCGGCCCCCCGGTCCTGGCGGTTCGTGGGCCTGGTGATCCTGCTGTCGGTGGCGGTCGCGGCGAGCCTGCGGGAGAACTGGGGCTCCGACAACGCCTTCGTGGTCAAGGCGGCCGACGCCCTGCTCGCCGGGGTCTCCCCGTACGAGGACAAGCGGTTCCTCTACCTGCCCAGCGCCGTGATCATGGCGATCCCCGAGGCCCTGCTGCCGGCGCCGCTGCTGCGCTGCGTGCTGCCGCTGGGGATGACCGGGCTCGTCGGCATCGGCTGGTGGGCCTCGCTGCGGCTGTTCTCCGTACCCGTGCGCTCGCGGTTCGCGGTCGGCGGTTTCGCCCTGTTCGCGCTGGCCTACAAGCCGTACATCAACCTCGTGCTGATCGGGAACTGGACGGCCATCTCCGCCGCCGCCCTGCCGGTGGCGCTGCTGCTGGCGCACCGCAAGCACTGGGCCGCGGCCGGGCTGGTGGTGGGACTCGCCATCGCGTGCAAGCCGATGCTGGTGCCGATCGGGCTGCTCTTCCTGCTGGCACGGCAGTGGCGGGGGCTCGCCCTGGCGGTGGGCGTGCCGGTGGGGCTGTCGCTGGCGGGGGCGCTGATGATGCCGCACCCGACGCTGTTCTTCACCAAGACCCTGCCGTTCCTGCTGCAGGGCCAGGATTCCTACGCGCTGCCCTGGGACGCCTCGCCGATCGCGGCGCTGCCCCGGCTGGGAGTGCCGGCGCCGCTGGCGGTGGCGCTGGCCTTCGCGGGCGCCGGGTGCGGGCTGTGGGCGACCTGGCGGCGGTGGCGCAGGCCGGTCGTGGCGGACGGCGACGCGGGCGAGCTGCGGCTGGTGGAGACGGCCTGCATGGTGATGCTCGCCGCGTTCCTGGTGTCCCGGCCCTCCTTCGACCACTACCTGATCGTGGTGCTCCCGCTGCTGCTGGCATCGGGGGTGCGGGCGGGCTCGATGCCGCGCTCGCCCTGGTTCTGGGTGGCGCTGGTGCCCCAGACCGCGGGCATCCCGTGGCCCTCGGAGTTCGAGGCCAAGAGGCGGGCATTCCGGGACATGGTGACCCTGTGCGCGCTCGCCGGACTGCTGGCGCGTCGAGCACTGCGTCCGATCCGGGTTACTCTGGAACCTGTACGAACTACGGGGTCCCCACCCAGGACCGAACCGGAGTGCGCCGCGACCCCCGTCGAAACGGGTTCGCGGACCGCGTTTTGACCCTTCCAGGTCTTCAGGGGTACCCTGCTGGTTCGTTATGCGTATTGGCTTTCTCATTCTCACGTGAATCTGCCTTACGCCGGTCCACCGGGCCGATGACCAGCGGTACACACGGGTTGCGTCTCCGATGTGAACCAGGGCTGTCGTGATCGTCCGTGGTGACCCATGTCAGGACCCGTCCCTCGGGCTCACCCCCCGGGGATGACCCACCACTGAAGAAGCGAAGGCATACGCGTGCGTACGTTCAGCCCCAAGCCCGGCGACATCTCGCGCCAGTGGCACGTCATCGACGCCCAGGACGTTGTCCTCGGCCGTCTGGCGACCCAGGCCGCTACCCTCCTGCGGGGTAAGCACAAGCCGACTTACGCCCCCCACATGGACATGGGCGACTTTGTCATCATCATCAACGCCGACAAGGTCCACCTGTCCGGCAACAAGGCGACCCAGAAGATGGCGTACCGCCACTCCGGTTTCCCGGGTGGTCTGCGTTCGGTCCGCTACGACGACCTCCTGGCGAACAACCCGGAGAAGGCCGTCGAGAAGGCCATCAAGGGCATGATCCCCAAGAACACCCTGGGCCGTCAGATGCTCTCGAAGCTGAAGGTCTACTCGGGCGATGTGCACCCCCACGCTGCCCAGCAGCCGGTGCCGTTCGAGATCACCCAGGTCGCGCAGTAGTTCCGGCCACCACACCCCCTAAGACAAGAAACTTCTGAGGAGCATCGTGGCCGAGACCACCGCCGAGACGACCCCCGTCGAAGAGTTCGAGGGCAACGTCGAGGAGTACACCACCGAGACCGCGGACGTAGTCGAGGGTGACTACACGTCCGAGTCCCTTGCCGGTCGCTTCGGCGACCCCCAGCCGGCCGCCGGCCTGGGCCGTCGCAAGAACGCCATTGCCCGCGTCCGGATCGTTCCGGGCACCGGCAAGTGGAAGATCAACGGTCGCACCCTTGAGGACTACTTCCCCAACAAGGTGCACCAGCAGGAAGTCAACGAGCCGTTCAAGCTGCTCGAGCTCGACAACCGCTACGACGTCATCGCCCGCATCTCGGGTGGCGGCGTGTCCGGTCAGGCCGGCGCCCTGCGCCTCGGTGTGGCCCGTGCGCTGAACGAGGCGGACGTTGACAACAACCGCCCGGCGCTGAAGAAGGCCGGCTTCCTCTCCCGCGACGACCGTGCGGTCGAGCGCAAGAAGGCCGGTCTCAAGAAGGCCCGTAAGGCTCCGCAGTACAGCAAGCGTTAATCTCGCCTGCTGTTCAGCACGAATCCGCCCCGGCAGCACTCTGTGTGCTGCCGGGGCGGTTCGTTTACCGCCAAAAGCGGCAACATAAGTGGCACAACTGCTCATAGCGAAGCGTGAACTCGGGAGGACAACAGTGGGACGACTCTTCGGGACGGATGGTGTACGAGGCGTCGCCAACGCGGATCTGACGGCCGAGCTCGCGCTCGGCCTCTCCGTGGCGGCCGCACACGTACTGGCCGAGGCCGGCACCTTCGCTGGTCACCGGGCCACCGCGGTGGTCGGCCGGGACCCCCGGGCCTCGGGCGAGTTCCTGGAGGCCGCGGTCGTCGCCGGCCTCGCGAGCGCGGGCGTGGACGTCCTGCGCGTCGGTGTGCTGCCCACCCCGGCGGTGGCGTATCTCACCGGTGCGCTGGGCGCCGACCTCGGCGTCATGCTCTCGGCCAGCCACAACGCCATGCCCGACAACGGCATCAAGTTCTTCGCCCGCGGCGGTCACAAGCTCGCCGACGAGCTGGAGGACCGGATCGAGGCGGTCTACGAGGACCACCGCACGGGTGCCCCCTGGGACCGCCCGACGGGCGCCGGTGTCGGCCGGGTCTCCGACTACACCGAGGGCTTCGACAAGTACGTCGCCCACCTCATGGGTGTCCTGCCCAACCGTCTCGACGGCCTCAAGGTCGTCCTGGACGAGGCGCACGGCGCGGCCGCCTACGTCTCGCCCGAGGCCTTCACGCGGGCCGGCGCGGAGATCGTCACCATCGGTGCCGAGCCCGACGGCCTGAACATCAACGACGGCTGCGGCTCCACCCACCTCGGTCTGCTGAAGCAGGCCGTCGTCGAGCACGGCGCCGACCTCGGCATCGCGCACGACGGGGACGCCGACCGCTGCCTCGCCGTGGACGCGAAGGGCCAGGAGGTCGACGGGGACCAGATCCTCGCGGTGCTGGCGCTGGCGATGCGCGAGTCCGGGCACCTGCGCGAGGACACCGTCGTCGCCACCGTGATGTCGAACCTGGGCTTCAAGCTGGCCATGGAGTCGGCGGGCATCAGCGTCGTGCAGACCGGCGTCGGCGACCGGTACGTCCTGGAGTCGATGAAGGAGCACGGGTACGCGCTCGGCGGCGAGCAGTCCGGCCACGTGATCATCCTCGACCACGCCACCACCGGTGACGGCACCCTGACCGGCCTGATGCTGGCGGCCCGCATCGCGGCCACCGGCACGCCGCTGGACGAGCTGACCGAGATCATGACGCGGCTGCCGCAGGTGCTGGTCAACGTCCCCGACGTGGACAAGTCGCGCGTCACCACCTCGGGCGAGCTGGCCGCGGCCGTCGCCGAAGCGGAGCGGGAGCTGGGCACGACCGGGCGCGTACTGCTGCGTCCGTCGGGCACGGAGCCCCTCGTGCGGGTGATGGTGGAGGCCGCCGACATCGAGCAGGCCCGCTCGGTCGCGGGGCGCCTCGCGGACGTCGTGAAGTCGGCGCTCGGCTAGAGCCCGCCCTCCCGTGACGACAGCGGCCCCGCGCTACGAAGCTTCTTCGCGTGGGGGCGCTTTTTTTTTTGGTTGTTCCCGGGCTTCCCCTTTTTCCCGGGTCCTCCCCCCCCCCCCGCCCCCCCTGGTTCTCCCTTTCTCTTCCCCCCCCCCCCCCCCCCCGGGTCCCCCCCCCCCCCCCCCCCCCCCC
>NZ_JBHWMB010000033.1:0-94493 GCF_042730015.1 Streptomyces sp. NPDC059957
CCCGCGCCCTGTCGGAGTAGAGCAGAGGGCGCCTAAATCATGCAGTCCAGGCCGACACCCCACCCCGCCCCCGGCACCGGCCCCCACCCGCAGCCCCCACCACGTACAAACCGAGGCCGGCCACACCCCAGCCCCGCCGGCGTTTGAGGCGCAGGGGTCCGGGGACCGGTCCCCGGCAACGGCGCCGCACCCGGGGTCATCGCGGGGCCTCCGCAAAGCGGGCCGGCGCGAAGGGCGCCGGGTCCAGGACGGGAGCCTCCCCCGTCAGGAACCCCGCGACCAGCACCCCCGTCCCCGGCGCCAGCCCGATCCCCGCACCCTCGTGCCCACAGGCATGGAACAGCCCCGGCACCCGCGGGTCCGGACCGATCGCCGGAAGATGGTCCGGCAGATACGGCCGGAAGCCGTGGTACGTCCGCAGCACGCGCACGTCCGCCAGTACCGGAAAGAGAGCAGCCGCCTGCGCCGCCAGCCGCCGCAGCGCCTCCGTGGACAGCGACCGGTCGAAGCCGACCCGTTCACGCGTGGCGCCGATCAGGACCGGCCCCGCCGGGGTGCCCTCGACCACCGCCGAGGACTGCAGCGACGCCGACCCGCTCGCGACGTCCGCGATGTAGTCCGCGGCGTAGACCTTGTGCCGCACCACCCTCGGCAGCGGCTCCGTCACCAGGACGAACCCCCGCCGGGGCAGCACCGGAAGGCCGACTCCGGCCAGCTCGGCCACCGCTCCGCCCCAGGTGCCGGCCGCGTTGAGCACGGCCGGGGCGAGGAGGTCGCGGCGGGCCGTACGGACGCCGCGCAGCTCGCCCGCCGGGCCGCGGAGCAGCTCGGTCACCTCTTCTCCGAGGTGGACCTCCACACCCGGCGCCGCCGCCAGCAGCCGCGCCGCGGCCTGGGCCGGCTGGACCTGGGCGTCCTGCGGGTAGAGGAAGCCGCCCGCCAGGTCCGGGGCGAGGTGGGGCTCCAGTTCGCGCAGCTCCCCCGCCCCCACCTCGACCGCGTCGACCCCGGCCGCGCGCTGGCCGTCCGCGAAGCCGCCCAGGGCCTTCACGGTGGCCTCGGACGCGGCGACGACCAGGCCGCCCTTGGCCTCGTACTCGATCCCCTCCGGGAGTTCGAGCGCGAGCTCGCGCCAGAGTCGCGCCGAGAGCAGCGCGAGGTCCAGCTCGGGGCCGGCCTCCTTGTCGGAGACGAGGAGGTTGCCTTCGCCGGCGCCTGTGGTGCCGCCGGCGACCGGGCCGCGGTCGACGACGGCCACGCGGAGTCCGGCGCGCGCCGCGTAGTACGCGCACGCGGCTCCGACGACGCCGGCACCGATGACCACGAGGTCCGGGGACGGGGACGGGGACGGGAAGTGTCTGGGCACGGCAGTAATATGTCACATATCTCTAAGGGGGAACAGGGTCGGCCGAGGTCAGCCGCGCAGCGGGCCCTCGCAGCTGTAACTCGACGTACCCGCCACCCGGTTGGTCCAGATGTCCAGCGCCCCGAAGGAGCAGTTCATGTCGGCCAGGTTGTTCGAGGCCGCGCCCGCCCGGTCCAGGATGAAGTAGTCGACCGTCTCGGACATGTCCTTGAAGTTCTGGTCTTCGCTGCGCCAGTCCTTCAGGTTCGCCGTGATCCTGCCGGTACAGGTGAACCGGCGCTTGCCCGGCTCGCCGTTCTCCACGCAGTCCGGGGTGTTGTACGTGGCCGTCGCGAAGGTGGACTTCACGTCCGCGAGCACCGCGTCGCGCAGCTGCGCGTTCGGGGTGAAGGAGGTGTTCGGCACGAACAGCTGGTCGACCTTGGCGATCTGGGCGTCCAGGAACCGGTCGTAGCCGGTCTGGACGGCCGCGTCCCGCCCCATCCGGTTCCGCCAGGCGTCGAAGCCCGCCGGGTCGTCGGCCCGCAGGTACCCGTACATCTCCCGCAGCTTCGAGGGCTGCTCGGTCCACAGGAACTCGAAGAAGGCGCCCGAGTAGCCGTAGAAGCGGAAGCCGTCGTTGGCGTACGTGGCGTGCAGGAGCTGGTCCACCGACATGCGCGGGCCGCCGCCCGCCGTGTCGCTGATGATGCTCTTGATCAGGGACTTGCGTACGGCGATGCCGTTGTCGCGGGTCGCGCCGTCGAAGAACTCGGCGGTGCCCTCGTCCATGGCGGTCGTACGGTCGCCCTGGTACCAGGCACCCTGGCCGAAGGTGCCGGGGACGGCGAAGCGGCCGTTGAGGTAGTGCACGTACTCGTGGCGGAAGAGCTCTTCCAGGGTGAGCTGGGAGTCCTGCGGGACGCGGCGCTGGTAGGTGTAGAAGGTGGCGCCGTTCTCGATGTAGATGCCGCCGTTGTTGGTGCCGTAGCCGGTGAGGATCGGGTGGTAGTTCACGTAGTCGGCGCGGGAGGCGTAGAGCACGATGTTCAGGGTGGTGTTGGTGTCCCCGGCGATCGGCTGATCGGCGCCCACGACCCGGTGGTACTGGGTCTTGACCTGCTTGCTCGCGTAGTAGAGCTGGTCGACGGTGGCCCGGTCGAGGGCGGTGCGGACCTTGATGGCGCCGCTGTCGTACGTGTAGGTGTTCGGGAAAAGCTCCCGCTCGATGTCCTCCTTGCACACCCCGTACGGCTTGCAGGCCTGGTAGAAGTTGAGCCAGGAGACGGCCTTGGCCCACGGCTCGCTGCCGTCGCCGAAGGCGGCCCGGGCCGGGGCCAGGAGCGCGCCGAGGTCGGCGGTGACGGCATCCTTCAGCCCCGCGAGCTGGCCGAAACGGCCGAACTCGGCGATGGCGTCGCGCGCCACCCAGGCGTTCGCGGTGCCCTTGAGGTGGGCGTAGGCCGCGAAGTTCTTGAAGGTGGCGCGGTACGGGGCGTCGGCGGCGGCCGCCGCGTGGAACGCGGTGTCGTTGTTGTACACGCCGAGGTAGTTGACGGAGAGGGCCGCGAGCGCAGCGCCCGCCCAGGCGGTGTCCAGGTGCGTCGCGGTGTGCGACGGGTCCATGGTGGCCAGCACGTTCTTGATCAGGCCGAGCTGGTGGTGGCGCAGGCCGGGGGCGCTGCCGGCGTAGAGGGCCTCGCGCAGGGTGCGGGCGTTGGAGCCGGTGGCGTCGAAGCTGCGGGCCGCGCCCGCGAAGGCGGCGATGGCCTGGCGCATGGCGTCGACGGTGGGGGCGTCGGTGACGTCGATCTCGGCGCGGGAGTGGTCGTGGTAGGCCACGGCGTGCAGGTAGGTGAACATCTCCTCCAGATGGGAGGAGTTCAGGCCGTCGTGGGAGGCGGCCAGGCCGGATATCCGGCGGGAGACGGCCTGCACGTGGGCGTCCGACATGACGGGGGCCAGGCGGGCGTCCCAGGTCCAGATGAGGCCGGAGAGGCAGCCGCCCTTGGCCGCGGTGACGGCCGGGTCGGCGAGGAAGTCGGCGAACTGCTCCGGGGTGAGCCCGGTGATCCCGTCGAGGGTGCAGGGGACGCCCGCGGCCGTGCCCTGGGCGGCGGAGGCGGCGAGCCGGCCGCTCTTGGTGGCGGTCACGGCATCGGGCGCGGTGGCGGCGCCGGGCACCTTGCCGTCGGTGACGGCCGGGCCGCCCGTGTTCCGGCCGCCCGGAGCCGGGGCCGGCGCGGGGGCCGTCTGCTGCGCGTCGGCGAGGTGCTCGACCTCGTCGAACGGGTTCGCACCGGCCTCGGCGCCCGGGGCGCCGCCGAGGGGAGCCGTGGTGGAGCCGGCGAAGGTGCCGGGCGCGGTGGCACCCGGAGCGTCGGCGCGGGCGCCGGCCTCGGTGGCCTGGGTTCCGGCCTGGCCCGCCGTGGCGAGGAGGGTGACCGCGACGGCGGCGGAGAGGAGGGACGTGCGCACGACTCTGTGCTGGGACACCAAGGACTCCTGGCTGGGAGGGGCGGTGGGGAAGGTGCGGAACTGCCCTGCTTCACGCGGCGTTCGACGGGGATTGGGCGTGGATCAAGGGGGCGCGATGTGAGCTGTAACATAGTAATGTGAAATTGCACTGACAAGCCCTGTGCGCCCACCAGTTCGCATCTTCTTGAGGGAGCCCCTGTGACCGACACCCCCTCCCGCCCCACCACCGGGCTCAACATCGGCAGTCACGACCTGCCGGTGTCAGCCGAGTTGTCCCGTTTCATGGCGTCGGACTGGGCGGCCTCCCCGCTGCCGGACGCCACGCGCGTCCCCTCGTACGCCGTCACCCCGGCCCGCCGCGCACGGCTCTCCGCACGCTTCCCCGGGGAGCGCCTGATCATCCCCGCGGGCGAGCTGAAGGTCCGCAGCCACGACTGCGACTACCGCTTCCGCCCGCACAGCGCCTACGCCTGGCTGACCGGGCTCACCGGCGAGGACCAGGTCGGCCACGTCCTGGTCCTGGAACCGGCCGGCCCGAACGGGCACGAGGCCGTCCTCTACCTGCGCCCGCGCTCACCGCGCACCGGCGGCAACGAGGAGTTCTACCGCGACCGCCGCTACGGGGAGTTCTGGGTCGGCCGCCGCCCCGACCTCGCGGAGGCGGAGCGGCTCTCCGGCATCCGCTGCGCCCACCTGGACGCGCTGGGCTCCCCGACGGGGCGCAATGCCGCCGCCGACCCGGAGCTCGCCGTCGCCCTCTCCGAACTGCGCCTGGTCAAGGACGCCTGGGAGGTGGCCGAGCTGCAGCTCGCCGTCGACCACACCACCGCCGGGTTCGAGGACGTCGTACGGGACCTCCCGCGCGCGCTGGCCCACCCGCGCGGCGAGCGGTGGATCGAGGGGGTCTTCAACCGCCGCGCCCGGGCCGAGGGCAACGGCACCGGCTACGACACGATCGCCGCGTCGGGCGCGCACGCCTGCGTGCTGCACTGGATCCGCAACGACGGCCGGCTGAACGCGAGCGACCTGCTCCTGATGGACGCGGGCGTGGAGACCGACGGCCTCTACACGGCGGACGTCACCCGCACCCTCCCGCTGTCGGGCCGGTTCTCCCCCGTCCAGCGCCAGGTGTACGAACTGGTCCTGGCCGCGCAGGACGCGGGCATGGCGGCGCTGCGGCCGGGCGCGAGCTTCCGCGACTTCCACCGGGCCGGGATGCGGGTGATCGCGGAGGGGCTCGCGGAGTGGGGGGTGCTCAAGAACGCCGAGGGGGATCTGCACCGGCGCTACACCCTGTGCAGCAGCGGACACATGCTCGGGCTGGACGTGCACGACTGCGCGCAGGCGCGCGCGGACACCTACCTGGACGGGGTCCTGGAAGCGGGCCAGGTCCTCACCGTGGAGCCCGGCCTCTACCTCCAGCCCGACGACGAGACCCTCCCGCCGGAGCTGCGCGGCATCGGCGTCCGCATCGAGGACGACCTGGTGATCACGACAGAGGGCGCCCGGCTGATGTCGGGCGCCCTGCCGCGCACGGTGGCGGGCATCGAGGAATGGATGGGGAACCTGCTGGAGGGCGGCCGCTGAGCGGGCCGCACAGGCCTCACGGGCCGCCAGTCCGCGCAGGCCGATGAAGGAGGGCGGGCGGGCCCCGGCGCGGTTCACCGCGCCCGGGCCTCGCGCCTGCCGGCCGGTCAGTGAGTCAATCAGTCAATGAGTGAGTCAGTCGTTCCAGTTGTTCCCGTTGCGATAGCCGCCGTCGTTCCAGCCGCCGCCACCGTCACGCCAGTTGTTGCCGTTGTCACGGTTCCAGTTGCCGTTGTCACGGTTCCAGCTGTCGTTGTCGTTCCAGTTGTTGTCGTCGTTCCAGTTGTCGTGGTCCCAGTTGTCGTTGCTCCAGTTGCTGTTGTGCCAGTTGCCGTGCCAACTGTCGTTGTCCCAGTTGCTGTTGTCCCAGCACCAGCTGGGACGGTCGTTACCGCGCGAGGGGTCGCAGCAGTCACGCCACCAGCCGTCCCCGCGCCAGTCGTTCCCACGCCAGTCGGAACACCGGTCGTACGTCTGCGGCAGCCCCGAGGCAAAGGCACTGCTGACCGGCATCAGGCCGAGTGTGATCCCGGCGGCCCCTGCCACGGCTGCCGCAATGAACCCACGGCGCATAGTCATACACCTCCGAGAATGAAGGGTTGATTGGTCCGGATTACTCCGTTATGGGCCAATTCCACCCTCCCCCCTCCCCTGCCCACTGTCAAAGGCACCGGTGCTCACCAGCGAAAAGGCCTACGGGAGCACCGCCAGCCCGTCCAGCTCGACCAGCGCCGCCTCGTCCCACAGCCGGACCACGCCCACGACCGCCATCGCCGGATAGTCCCGGCCCGCCAACCGGCGCCAGATCCGGCCCAGTTCGCCGACGCAGGCCCGGTATTCGGCCACGTCCACGGCGTAGACGGTGACCCGCGCCAGATCGGACGGCGAGCCGCCCGCCGCCGCCAGCGCGGCCAGCAGGTTCGCCAGCGCCCGCTCGAACTGCTCCGGCAGCGCCTCCCCCACCACCTTCCCCGCCCCGTCGAGCGCCGTCTGCCCGGCCAGGAACACCAGCCGGCTCCCGCTCGCGACGACGGCGTGCGAGAAGCCCGTCGCCGGGGACAGCTCCTCCGGGTTGATCCGCTCCGGACTCACGCTTCCCCCACCCCCCGCGCCTCCTGCATCTCCCGCATCTCCCGGTAGAGCTCCTTGGCGATGATCGTGCGCTGCACCTCGCTCGCCCCCTCGTAGATCCTCGGCGCCCGCACCTCCCGGTACAGGTGCTCCAGCAGGTGGCCCCGGCGCAGGGCGGCCGCACCGTGCAGCTGTACCGCGTGGTCGACGACGTACTGGGCCGTCTCGGTGGCCAGCAGCTTCGCCATGGCCGCCCGCCGCGGCACCTGCGGGGAGCGCGCGTCCGCGTCGTAGGCCTCCGCCGCCGCGTACACCAGGAGCCGGGCCGCCTCGGTCCGGGTGGCCATCTCGGCCACCCGGTGCGCCACGGCCTGCAGGTCGCCCAGTACCCCTCCGAAGGCGGTACGGGCGGCCGTGTGCGCCACCGTCGCGTCCAGGGCGGCCCTGGCCATCCCGACGGCGAAGGCGCCCACGCTGGGGCGGAAGAGGTTCAGGGTGTCCATGGCCACCTTGAAGCCCCGGCCCGGCTCCCCCAGCAGGTCGGCCGGGCCGACCGGGACCCCGTCGAAGGCGAGCGCGCCGATCGGGTGCGGGGAGAGCATGTCGAGGGGCTCCCCCGAGAGCCCCGGCCGGTCCGCGGGCACCAGGAAGGCACTGACCCCCTTGGCCCCCGGGCCCTCGCCGGTGCGGGCGAAGACGGTGTAGAAATCGGCCTCGGGCGCGTTGGAGATCCAGCACTTCTCCCCGCTGAGCCGCCAGCCCCGGCGGTCACCCGGGCCCCCGCCCCGATCCCCTCCCCCGCCCTCGGGCACCGCTTCGAGCGCCAGCGCCCCCGCGTCCGAGCCGGCCCCCGGCTCGCTCAGCGCGAAGGCCGCCACCGTGCGCCCGGCCCGCACCCCGGGCAGCCAGCGCTCGCGCTGTGCGTCGCTGCCCGAGCGCAGTACCGGGTAGGCGCCCAGCCCCTGGAGGGCGAGGGCCGTCTCCGCCTCCGTGCAGCCGTAGGCGAGGGATTCGCGCAGCAGGCACAGTTCCAGTGCGCCCGAGGTGAACACCCGCCCCAGCAGCCCCTCTTCGCCGAGTGCGGCGAGCAGCGGCCGGTTGACCCGGCCCGGCTCCCCCTTCTCGGCCAGCGGCCGCAGCCGCTCCGCCGCCAGTGCGCGCAGCCGCGCGCACCACTCCTCCTGGTCGGTCCCGAGCGCGAATCCCGTGAATCGGGTCATCCGTATGCCCCAGCCTCTATCGCGTCCTGTTGACTCCCGTCACCATGACGATACGCTCGTGCTGCGTTCGCACGGCCCGGCTCTTCCACTTCGGTCCACAGTCCATACGCAGGGTCCGGCCCCCACCCGGGGCGCGGGCCGTCGCAAGGGGGCGAACCCGCCTTGGAGCTCAAGCCTTCCGCTCACCGAGACACCTTCGCGCGCGACCACCTGCCGCCCGCGCACGCCTGGCCGCGGCTGCTCTTCGAACTCCCCGCCCTGGCCTACCCCGACCGGCTCAACTGCGGCGTGGAGCTGCTCGACGCCACCATCGCCCGGCTGGGCCCGGGCCGCCCCGCCTTCCGCGGCGCGGACGGCACGGTGTGGTCGTACGGGGAGCTGCACGCCCGCGTGGACCGGCTCGCGCACGTCCTCACCACCGACCTCGGCGTGGTCCCCGGCAACCGGGTGCTCCTGCGCGGCCCGACCGGCCCCTGGCTCGCCGCGTGCTGGCTGGCGGTGATGAAGGCGGGCGCGGTGGCCGTCACCGTCCTGGCCCAGCAGCGTGCGCAGGAGCTGGCCACGGTGTGCTCGATGGCCCGGGTGAGCCACGCGCTGTGCCAGGCGGAGGTGGTGGACGACCTGGTGAAGGCCGGGGTGCCGGGTCTGCGGATCACCGCGTACGGCGGCGCGGACCCGGACGACCTGCTGCGCCTGGCGGAGCGGCATTCCGGGCCCTTCCCGGCGGTGGAGACCTCCGCCGACGACGTGGCGCTGATCGCCTTCACCTCGGGCACCACCGGGCGCCCCAAGGGCTGCATGCACTTCCACCGCGATCTGCTCGCGGTGGCCGACACCTTCTCCCGGGAGGTGCTGCGCCCCCGCCCCGAGGACGTCTTCGCGGGCAGTCCGCCGCTCGGCTTCACCTTCGGCCTCGGCGGTCTGGTGGTCTTCCCGCTGCGGGCCGGCGCCTCGGCACTGCTGCTGGCGGACGGCTCGCCGCGCCGGCTGCTGCCCGCGCTGGCCGAGCACCGGGTGTCGGTGCTGTTCACCGCGCCCACCGCGTACCGGTCGATGCTGGACACGCTGGGCCCGTACGACACGGGCGCCTACGACCTCTCCGCGCTGCGCCGCTGCGTCTCGGCGGGCGAGAACCTGCCGGCCGCCACCTGGCAGGCCTGGTACGAGCGCACGGGCCTGCGGATCATCAACGGGATCGGTGCGACCGAGCTGCTGCACATCTTCATCTCGGCGGCCGACGAGGACATCCGGCCCGGTACGACGGGCCGCGTGGTGCCGGGCTGGGAAGCACGGGTGGTGGACGAGGCGGGGCTGCCGGTCGCGGACGAGGTGCCGGGGCTGCTGGCCGTACGGGGGCCGGTGGGCTGCCGCTACCTGGCGGACCCGCGGCAGGGCGAGTACGTACGGGACGGCTGGAACCTCACGGGCGACACCTACGTCCGGGACGCGGAGGGCTACTTCCGCTACGTGGCCCGGGCCGACGACATGATCATCTCCGCGGGGTACAACATCGCGGGCCCGGAGGTCGAGGAGGCCCTGCTGCGCCACCCCGACGTGCTGGAGGCGGCCGTGGTCGGCCGCCCGGACGAGCGGCGCGGGCAGATCGTGGTCGCGTACACGGTCCCCCGGGAGGGCTCCGTCCTCACCGAGGACGCCCTGCGCACCTTCATGCGGACCGAGCTCGCCCCGCACAAGTGCCCGCGCACCTTCGTCTTCCTGCCGTCCCTGCCCCGGACGGCGACGGGCAAGCTGCAGCGCTTCCGGCTGCGCGATCAGGAGGGTCCCGGTCAAAGACACGAATTAGAGTGAAGCCGTGGTCGAGCAGCACACCCCGCGATCTCTGATCGTCACGTTCTACGGTGCCTACGGGCGGGCCTTCCCGGGCCCGGTCCCGGTGTCCGCGCTGGTCCGCCTGCTGGGCGCGGCCGGCGTGGACGCTCCGTCCGTCCGCTCGTCGGTGTCCCGGCTGAAGCGGCGCGGCTTCCTGCTGCCCGCGCGCACCGGGGACCGCGCGGCGGCGTACGAGCTCTCCGAGGAGGCCCACCGGCTCCTGGAGGACGGCGACCGGCGGATCTACGGGGCCGCCCGCCCGGCGGAGTCCCAGGAGTGGCTGCTGGCCGTCTTCTCCGTCCCGGAGCAGGAGCGGGCGAAGCGGCACCTGCTGCGCTCCCGGCTCGCCGGGCTGGGCTTCGGCGCGGTGGCTCCGGGCGTGTGGATCGCCCCGGCCCACCTGGACGGGGAGACCCGCCACACCCTGGAGCGGCTGCACCTGACGGCGTACGTGGAGCTCTTCCGGGGCGCCCACCTGGGCTTCGCCCCGACGGCGGAGTCGGTGGCCCGCTGGTGGGACCTGGCGGCGCTGGCCAAGCAGCACGAGGAGTTCCTCGACCTCCACGAGCCCGCCCTGCGCGCCCTGCGGGCGGACCCGGCCGTCCCCACCCCGGAGGCCGCCTACCGCGGCTACCTCCTCGCCCTGGACACCTGGCGCAGGCTCCCGTACGCCGACCCGGGCCTGCCGCGCGAGCTGCTCCCGGCGGACTGGCCCGGCGACCGCTCGGCGGCGGTCTTCGCGGAGCTGCACGAACGGCTGCGGGACCTCGGGGCCGGCTTCGTGGAGCCCTGATCCCGGCGAAGCCGGCGGGAAAAGGGGGTGTACCGCGCTCCGGACCGGGGTGATCATGTGCCATGACGTGGACCTTCACCCCTGACCTGACGGCCTGGCTGGCCGCCGTGCGCCCCGCCGTGGCCGCGCAGCCCGTGCCCAACACCCAGTTGCTCACGACCATGGACGCGCTGGAACGGCGGGGCCCGCACGCCTTCGGGTCCGAGCCGCCCTTCTTCGGCTCGTGGACCGGGGCCGACGGACGGGTCGCGGGCGCCGTGGTGCAGTGCCCGCCGCACCCGCTGCTGATCGGCGCGCTGCCCGCCGAGGCGGTCCGGGAGCTGGGGGCCGCGCTGGCCGCCGAGCCGCTGCTCGCCGGGGTCGACGCGCTCAACGCCCGCCGCGAGGACGCGCGGGAGCTGGCCGTCTCCTGGGGGAAGCCGACCGAGGTCGTGGAGGAGAACCGCCTCTACCGGCTCGCCGGGCTCATCGCCCCCGATCCCGCCCCGGCAGGGCGGGCCCGCCCTGCCGGAGAGGCGGACCTCCCGCTGCTCCTGGAGTGGGTGACCGCCTTCAAACAGGAGTCAGGCGAGGGCGGGGCCGCCTCCGAGGAGGCCCTGCGCGACCGGATCTCGTACGGGGGCATGCTGCTCTGGGAGGACGCCGGGACCCCGGTCTCCCTGGCCGGGTTCTTCCGCCCGGTCGACGCGGTGACCCGGATCGGGCCGGTCTACACCCCGCCGGAGCTGCGCGGCCGCGGCTACGCGGCCGGGGTGACGTACGCCGCGACCGAGGCGGCGCACGCGGCGGGGGCGCGGGAGGTGCTGCTCTTCACCGACTTGGCGAACCCCACCAGCAACGGCGTCTACCAGCGGCTGGGCTACACCCCCGTCGAGGACCGGGTGGAGGTGGCACTGGCATGAGCACCCCGGCAGGCGACGGGGAACCGGCCGAACCGCTCGAACCCGTCTGGATGCCGGCCGCGAACGTGGTCCTGTGGCGCCGCTACGGCGAGGGCGGCCAAGGCCAGCGCCCGGGCACCAGGATGTTCAAGGGCGGCGCGAAGGTGTACGTCCACGACCTGGTGAGCGGCTGGGAGGGCTGCCAGATCGTCGGCCGGCCACGACACGGCCGCGGGTACCGCTGTGCGTACCTGGCCATCCGCCACCTGCACGGCTTCCGGCCCGTGCTCGTACGGTCTCCCGCCGTGCTGCGGATCGCCGAGGGCTCGGTCTTCTCCGACAAGGAGGACGCGGAGGATTGCGCGGTGCTCATGGAGTACCGCGCCTGGGATCTCCGCTCCGGCGCCGGACCGTACTGGCCGCATCCGGAGCCCTGCCACTGCCACGAGTGCCTGACCCTGCGGCCGCACCGGTAGGCGGTGCCGCTACCCCCGCCCCGTCGGCGGCTTGCGGCTGCCGGCGCGGTAGGGGGCGGGCCAGGGCGCGGCCGGGCCGGTGTAGGACTGGTCGGCGGCCGCGTGCAGGGTCCAGTGGGGGTCGTAGAGGTGGGGGCGGCCGAGGGCGCAGAGGTCGGCCCGGCCGGCCAGCAGCAGGGAGTTGACGTCGTCCCAGGAGGAGATCGCCCCGACGGCGATCACGGGGACGTTCAGGGCGTTGCGGATCCGGTCGGCGTACGGGGTCTGGTACGCGCGCCCGAACTCGGGGGTCTCCTCCGCCACGACCTGGCCCGTCGAGACGTCGATGGCGTCGGCTCCGTGGGCCGCGAAGGCGGCGGCGATGGCCACCGCCTCCTCGGGCGAGGTGCCGCCGGGCGCCCAGTCGGTGGCCGAGAGGCGGACCGTCATCGGCCGGTCCGCCGGCCAGACGGCACGGACCGCGTCGAAGACCTCCAGCGGGAAGCGGAGCCGGTTCTCCAGCGGGCCGCCGTAGGCGTCGGTGCGGCGGTTGGTCAGCGGGGAGAGGAAGCCGGAGAGCAGGTAGCCGTGCCCGCAGTGCAGCTCCAGCAGGTCGAAGCCACTGCTCGCCGCCCGGACGGCGGCGGCGGCGAAGTCGGAGCGGACGGCGGCGAGGTCGGCGGCGCTCAAGGCCCGGGGCACGGAGGAGATTCCGGGGCGGTAGGGCAGTGCGGAGGCGGCCGTCAGGGGCCAGTTCCCCTCGGGCAGCGGATCGTCCATGCCCTCCCACATCACCCGGGTCGAGCCCTTGCGGCCGGAGTGGCCGAGCTGGACGCCGAGCGCGGTGCCGGGCGCGGAGGTGTGCACGAAGTCGGCGATCCGAGCCCAGGCGGCGGCCTGCTCGGCGGTGTACAGGCCCGTGCAGCCCGGGGTGATCCGGCCGTCGGCGCTGACGCACACCATCTCGGTCATCACCAGGGCGGCCCCGCCCAGCGCCCGCGCGCCGAGGTGGACGAGGTGGAAGTCGCCCGGCATGCCGTCGCCGGCCGAAGCCGAGGCCCCCCCGCCTGCCGAAGCCCCTCCGCCTGCCGAATACATGTCCATCGGGGACACCACGACCCGGTTGCGCAGCGTCAGCCCGCGCAGGGTGAACGGCGTGAACATCGGCGGGGTTCCCGCCTCGTCCGGGCCCCCGTCAGGCGCCTGCGGGCAGCCGAAGTCGCGCTCCACCGCGTCGGTGAAGCGCGGATCGCGCAGCCGCAGGTTGCCGTGGGTGACGCGCAGGCTGCGGGTGAGCAGGTTGAAGGCGAACTGCCGGGCGGGCTGGTCCACGTACCCGGCGAGTTCCTCGAACCACCGCATGCTGGCGGCGGCCGCCCGCTGGGTGGAGGCCACGGCCGGCCGCCGTGCGGCCTCGTACGCGGCCAGCGCGGCCGGGACGTCCGCCTCGGTCTCCACCGCCCGGGCCAGCGCGAGCGCGTCCTCGACCGCCAGTTTGGTGCCGGAGCCGATCGAGAAGTGCGCGGTGTGCGCGGCGTCGCCGATGAGCACCGTGTTCCCGTGCGACCAGCGCGCGTTGACCACCGTACGGAACTGCGTCCAGGCGGAGCCGTTGCCGCGCAGCGGCCGTCCCCGCAGGGCCTCGGCGAAGATCTTCGCGCAGCGCGCCGCCGAATCCGCCTCGTCGCAGAGGTCGAAGCCGGCGCTGTGCCAGACCTCCTCGCGCATCTCGACGATCACGGTCGAGGAGTCCGTCGAGTAGGGGTAGGCGTGCAGCTGCATCACCCCGTGTTCGGTCTCCGCGATCTCGAAGCGGAAGGAATCGAGGGCGAAGTCGGCGGCCAGCCAGATGTACCGGCACCGCCCGCCCGTCAGCGCGGGCCCGTAGTGCTCCGCCGCGGTCTCCCGGGTCGGGCTGTGCACCCCGTCGGCCGCGACCACCAGGTCGTACGAGGCTGCGAGCGCCCCGGGATCGGGCGCCCGGGTGCGGAAGCGGAGCCGGACCCCGAGGCCCGCGCAGCGCTCGTGCAGGATCTCCAGGAGCCGGCGCCGGCCCAGCGCGGCGAACCCGTGGCCGCCGGAGGTCAGCAGCCGGCCCCGGTGCACGATGTCGATGTCGTCCCAGCGGACGAACTCGGCGCTCAGGGCCGCGTAGACCACGGCGTCGGCCGCTTCGATGCCGCCGAGGGTCTCGTCGGAGAGGACCACTCCGAAGCCGAAGGTGTCGTCGGGGGCGTTCTTCTCCCACACGTCCACCGCGTGCCCCTGCCGGGCCAGCAGCGCGGCGGCGTACAGCCCGCCGGGGCCCCCGCCGACCACGGCGACGCGCAGGGCGGCGGGTGTCCGGCCGGTGCTCATCGAACCGGTGCTCATCGAACCGGTGCTCATCGAACCGGTGCTCATCGAACTACCGGCCCTTCCACTGGGGCGGCCGCTTCCCGGTGAAGGCCGCGTGGAACTCCCGGTAGTCCTCGCCGTTCATGAGCAGGGCCTGGGTGTTCGCGTCGAGTTCCACCGAGGCGGCGAGCGGCATGTCCAGCTCGGCGGTCAGCAGGGCCTTGGTCTGCGCGTACGCGAGGGCCGGACCGGCGGCGAGGTGCGCGGCGAGCTCCGCCGCGCGCACGGAGGCCTTGCCCTCCTCGGTGACCTCGCTGAGCAGCCCGATCCGTTCGGCCTCCGGGGCCCTGACCTGCTCCCCCAGCATCAGCAGCCGGGTGGCGTGGCCGAGCCCGACGACGCGGGGCAGCAGGTAGGCGGCGCCCATGTCCCCGCCGGAGAGGCCGACCCGGGTGAACAGGAAGGCGAAGCGGGCGGTGGGGTCGGCGATGCGGAAGTCGGCGGCGAGCGCGATGACGGCTCCGGCGCCGGCGGCGACCCCGTGGACGGCGGCGATGACCGGGAAGGGGCATTCGCGCAGGGCGCGCACGACCTGGCCGGTCATCCGGTTGAAGTCGAGGAGCTGGGCGGTGTCCATCGAGAGGGTGGCGCCGATGATCTCGTCGACGTCGCCTCCGGAGCAGAAGCCGCGCCCTTCGCCGCCGAGCACGAGGGCGCGTACGGACCGCTCCCTGGACAGTTCGGCGAGCAGGTCGCGCAGGTCGGCGTAGGCGCCGAAGGTGAGCGCGTTGAGCTTCTCGGGGCGGTCGAGGGTGACGGTGGCGACTCCGTCCCGCCGGTCCACCCGGAGGTGTTTCCAGCGTTCGGTCGCGGGTGTGGAACCGAGGAAGGGACTCACCTCCCGAAGGTATCACCGGTCCATGACTGTCGTCAGGGAAGCGCGATAACTTCTGGTCGGTGCCGGGGCCGGGGGCCACACGCACCGAAGGTCCCGACCCGCTGTGCCCGACGTCCCTTGCGATCACGCCGGGGTGCCCTACAGCGGAACATTTCCACTTCGTATCGTTGAAAGCAGGATTTCCCGCACCGCACCCCGTACGCCCCGCCCCCCGCGACCCCACGGAACGGACGGTCCCCCTTGCCCGATGCCTCCGCCTGGCGGATAGCCCTGCCGCACACGACAGCGGCCGTACCCATCGCCCGCGCCCTCGTCCGTACGGCCCTCGCCGACATCGACGCACCCGCCGACAGCGACACCGCCGAACTGCTCACCGCCGAACTGGTCGCCAACGCCGTGGAGCACACCCCCGGCGACTCCCCGATCGAGCTGGTCGTGGAACTGCTGGCGAACGGCTGCCAGGTCGAGGTCCACGACGGGGATCCGCACGCCCCCGCCGACCTGACCGCCCCCGGCCCGGACGACACTCATCCCGACCCCTGGCAGGAGCACGGCCGCGGCCTGCTGCTGATCCGGACCCTGAGCTCGGCCTGCGGCCACCGCGCCACCGCGCACGGCAAGGCCGTGTGGTTCACGCTGCCGTCCCGGCCGGCCTTCTAGCCCTCCGGCCGCCCGGCGGCCCGCCGCATGACTATGCGGCCGGCTCCCCCATGGTCGCGACGAGCACGGCCTTGATGGTGTGCAGCCGGTTCTCCGCCTCATCGAAGACGACGGAGTGCGCGGACTCGAACACCTCGTCCGTCACCTCCAGCGACTCCAGCCCGTGCCGCTCGTGGATCTCGCGGGCCACCTTGGTGCCGAGGTCGTGGAACGCCGGCAGGCAGTGCATGAACTTCACGTCCGGGTTCCCGGTGGCGCGCAGCACGTCCATGGTGACGGCGTACGGGCTCAGCGCCTCGATCCGCTCGTCCCACACCTCCTTGGGCTCCCCCATGGACACCCAGATGTCGGTCACCACGAAATCGGCCTGCCCGACACCCTCCGCGAGGTCCTCGGTGAGCGTGATCCGGGCGCCGCTGGCGGCCGCCAGCTCGCGCGCCGCTGCCACCACGGGCTCGGCCGGCCAGTAGCGGCGCGGCGCGACGATCCGTACGTCCATGCCCAGCAGCGCGCCGGTCACCAGGTAGGAGTTGCCCATGTTGAAGCGGGCGTCGCCGAGGTAGGCGAAGGCGATCCGCTCCAGGGGCTTGGCGCAGTGCTCGGTCATCGTGAGCACGTCGGCCAGCATCTGGGTGGGGTGCCAGTCGTCGGTGAGGCCGTTGAAGACGGGCACGCCGGCGTGGGTGGCGAGCTGCTCGACGGCGTCCTGCGCGTCTCCCCGGTACTGGATCCCGTCGAACATCCGGCCCAGCACCCGCGCGGTGTCCTTGACCGATTCCTTGTGGCCCATCTGGGAGCCGGAGGGGTCGAGGTACGTGGTGTGGGCGCCCTGGTCGGCGGCGGCGACCTCGAAGGCGCAGCGGGTGCGCGTGGAGGTCTTCTCGAAGATCAGGGCGACGCTCTTGCCCTGGAGGCGGCGCCGCTCGGTCCCGGCCTTCTTCTCCGCCTTGAGTTCGGCGGCGAGCTCGACCAGGCCGCGGAACTCGGCGGCGGTGAAGTCGAGCTCCTTGAGGAAACTGCGGCCGACAAGATCGGTGGCCATGGGGGGCGCTCCAGAGTCACGGTGACAGGGGATGCTGGAAGTCTATACGACGGGATGCATTGATATACAGAGCCCTCTCCCGTCCCCTGCCCCGCACCCCGGCCGGCTAGGCCACCGCGTCCCGCTCCACCGGACAGCTCATGCAGCGCGGCCCGCCCCGGCCCCGCCCCAGCTCGCTGCCCGGGATCTCGATCACCTCGATGCCCTGCTTGCGCAGGTGGGTGTTGGTCGTGACGTTCCGCTCGTACGCGACGACCACGCCCGGCTCCACGGCGAGCACGTTGCAGCCGTCGTCCCACTGCTCGCGCTCGGCGGCGTGCACGTCCTGGGTGGCCGTGAGCACCCGGATCGCGTCCAGGCCGAGGGCGGCGGCGATGGCCCGGTGCATGTGCTCCGGCGGGTGGTCGGTCACCTTCAGCTCGCTCGGCCCGCCGCCGGGCTCGATCGTGTAGGAGCGCAGCATCCCCAGGCCCGCGTACTGGGTGAACGTATCCGCGTCGACCATCGTCATCACCGTGTCCAGGTGCATGAACGCCCTGCTCTTCGGCATGTCGAGCGCCACGATCGTCTTCGCCGACCCGGCGGCGAACAGCCCGCGCGCCAGCATCTCCACCGCCTGCGGGGTGGTGCGCTCGCTCATCCCGATCAGCACGGCGCCGTTGCCGATGACCAGGACGTCGCCGCCCTCGATCGTGGAGGGGTAGTCGGCCTGCCCCTGCGACCAGGTGTGGAAGGGGCCGGAGCCGGTGAAGAGCGGGTGGTGCTTGTAGATGGCCTCGAAGTGCACGGTCTCGCGCTGCCGGGCCGGCCAGCGCATCGCGTTGATGGACACCCCGTCGTAGATCCAGGCGGAGGTGTCCCGGGTGAAGAGGTGGTTGGGCAGCGGCCCCAGCAGGAAACCGTCCAGGTCCAGGGCGTGGAAGCGGACCGACACCGGCTCCGCGTGCCGCTCCAGGAACTCCCGCTTGGTCATCCCGCCGATCAGTGCCTCGGCCAGGTCCGCCGAGGGCAGTCCGTCGAAGACGGCCCGCAGGTGGTCGGTGGCGAGCGGACCGTACTCCTTTTCGTCGAAGACCCGGTCCAGGACGAGATGTCTCGCCTCCGGGATGCCCAGGGACTCGACCAGCAGGTCACCGAAGAGGTGGACCTCCACTCCCCGGTCGCGCAGTACGTCGGCGAAGCCGTCGTGCTCCTGGCGGGCCCTGCGCACCCACAGCACGTCGTCGAAGAGCAACGCGTCCTTGTTGCTCGGTGTGAGCCGCTTCAGCTCCAGGTCGGGCCGGTGGAGGATGACGCGGCGAAGCCGCCCGGTCTCGGAATCGACATGGAATCCCATGCCGTACACGTTCGCAGACCGGGCGGCTTTTTGACGTGGCGTCGGCCCAGGGCGTCTCCAACAGGTCCGTCCCGCCGGATCCGGCGGCGGGCCCGACGGCGGGCCGGGGACCGCCGGTTCAGCGCAGGCCGAGCAGGGCCTCCGGGGTGCCGGTGAGGTCCGGGGCGATGACGCCCAGGGCGGGGGCGGTCACGTTCGGCAGCCCGTAGTTGGACGCGTCGGGCATGGTCAGCGGGGAGCCGACGAGCAGTCCCGGGGTCCGGGTGCGCACGGTGGTCGCGGGGGCGTCGAGCGAGCCCTCGCCGTCCGTCTCGGGCTTTCCGGCCAGGTTCGGCACCGGGGAGGTGAGGAGGGTGTTGCCGAGCTCGGTGCCGATCGGCACCGCCGGCAGCAGCGGGGTCGGCAGCATGTCGCCCTTGTGGAACCGGGGCGCCTCGGGCGCTCCGGCCACGGGCACCGGCACTCCGGTGGCCAGGTGCGGGACGTCCACGCCGAGCGTGGTCCGCACCGCGTCCAGGGGGACTCCCACCGGCACCGCGTCGGCCATGGCCGGGGTGGCCGCGCCTGCCGCGGCCATACAGGTCATGAGTGCCGCAATGCTTCCGCGCGCGGTCATCTTCATAGGTGACGTTCCGTCCTTCCAGGGTCGCGGACATTCCGCTGCCCTGGATGAACGATCCCGCCGGTGGTTTTCCCGGAGTTCTCCGCGAAAGTTCCCCCATACGACCTAATGCGCGGCCGTACGGGGGTCCTTCCTTGACGCCGGGCGCTGCGGCTCCAGGGGGTGTCAGAGCCTCGGGTCCACCGGCTCCGACTCCAGCGCGAGGACGGCGAAGACCGCCTCGTGGACCCGCCACAGCGGCTCCCCGGCCGCCAGCCGGTCCACGGCCTCCAGGCCGAGCGCGTACTCGCGCAGGGCGAGCGAGCGCTTGTGCCCGAGGTGGCGCCCGCGCAGCCGCTCCAGGTGGTCCGGGCGCGTGTACTCGGGACCGTAGATGATCCGCAGGTACTCGCGTCCGCGCACCTTCACCCCCGGCTGCACGAGCCGGCCCTTGCCGTCCTTGGCGTACGCCTGGAGCGGTTTGACGACCATGCCCTCGCCGCCGGCGGCCGTCAGTTCCAGCCACCAGTCGGTGCCCGCCCGTACCGAGGCCTCGTCGGCGGTGTCCACCAGGATCCGGCCGGTGCGGCGCAGCAGTCCGGTCCCGGCGGCCTCGTCGGCGGCGACGAGCCGGTCCAGCCAGAACAGCTGCTCGTCGTGGGGTACGGCCGCCAGCGAGCGGCCGGCCGCCGCCAGCAGCTGGAACGGGGCGAACCGTACGCCGTCCAGCCCGTCGGTGCTCCAGCAGTAACGCCGGTACGCCTCGGTGAACTTCGCCGCGTCGGCGGCCCGCCCGCGCTGGCGCTCCAGCAGCTCCCCGGTGTCGACGCCCCGGGCCGCGGCCGCCTCCAGGGCGGCGACGGCTTCCGGGAACACGGCGCCGGAGGCGGCGCCCACGGCGGCGTACTGGTTGCGCAGCAGGCCGCCGGACTTCAGCGACCAGGGCAGCAGTTCGCCGTCGACGAGCAGCCAGTCCGTGTCCAGCTCCTCCCACAGGCCCGCGTCGGTGACCGCCGAGCGGAGCCGGGCGAGGACCTCCTCGGTGACCTCGGCGTCCTTGAAGAAGGGCCGTCCGGTGCGGGTGTACACGGACCCGGTGGGGCCGTCGACCCCGAACCGCTCGCGGGCCGCGCCGGCGTCCTTGCAGAGCAGCACGGTGGCGCGGGAGCCCATGTGCTTCTCCTCGCAGACGACCTGGGCGATGCCGTCCTTGCGGTACTGCGCGAAGGCCTCGGCGGGGTGCTCCAGGTAGCCCTCTTCGTGCGAGGTGGCGGTCGGCGCCATGGTCGGCGGGAGGTACGGCACCAGGCGCGGGTCCACGGCGAAGCGGCTCATCACCTCCAGGGCGGCGGCCGCGTTCTCCTCGCGGACGTTGACGTTGCCCAGGTGCCGGGTCTCGACGATCCGGCGGCCGTGGACGTCCGCCAGGTCGAGCGGGCGCCCGTCCTGGCCGCCGGGCACCTCGGTGACGAGCGGCTTGACCGGCTCGTACCAGACCTTCTCGGCCGGTACGTCGACCAGTTCGCGCTCGGGCCAGCGCAGGGCGGTCATCTTCCCGCCGAAGACGGCTCCGGTGTCGAGGCAGATGGTGTTGTTGATCCAGGCGGTGTTCGGGACCGGCGTGTGGCCGTAGACCACGACGGCCTTGCCCCGGTAGTCCTCGGCCCACGGATAGCGCACGGGCAGCCCGAACTCGTCGGTCTCTCCCGTGGTCTCCCCGTACAGGGCGTGCGAGCGCACCCGGCCGGACGTGCGGCCGTGGTACTTCTCGGGGAGCCCGGCGTGGCAGACCACGAGCTTGCCGCCGTCCAGGACGTAGTGGCTGACCAGGCCCTGGATGAAGGTGCGGACCTCCTGGACGAACTCCGGCGGCTCCTTGTCGAGCTGCTCGATGGTCTCGGCGAGGCCGTGGGTCCGCTGGACCTTGGAGCCCTTGAGGTGGCGGGCGAGCTTGTTCTCGTGGTTGCCGGGCACGCACAGGGCGTTGCCGGAGCCGACCATGCCCATCACGCGGCGCAGGACGCCGGGACTGTCCGGGCCGCGGTCGACGAGGTCGCCGACGAACACGGCGGTGCGGCCCTCGGGGTGGGCGCCGTCCTCGTAGCCGAGCTTTCCGAGCAGGGTCTCCAGCTCCGAGGCGCAGCCGTGGATGTCGCCGATGATGTCGAAGGGGCCGGTCAGGTGGGTGAGATCGTTGAAACGCTTCTCCAGGACCACCTCGGCCGACTCGACCTCCTCGGGCGTGCGCAGCACGTGGACCTTGCGGAAGCCCTCGCGCTCCAGGCCGCGCAGTGAACGCCGCAGGTCGCGGCGGTGGCGCTGGATGACGGCGCGCGGCAGCTTCGCCCGCTCGGGGCGGGCCGCGTTGCGCTCGGCGCAGACCTCTTCGGGCAGGTCGAGGACGATCGCGATGGGCAGGACGTCGTACTCGCGGGCGAGCTGGACCAGCTGCCGGCGGGACTCGGCCTGGACGCTGGTGGCGTCGACCACGGTGAGGCGGCCGGCGGCGAGCCGCTTGCCCGCGATGTAGTGCAGGACCTCGAAGGCGTCCTTGCTGGCGCTCTGGTCGTTCTCGTCGTCCGCGACCAGGCCCCGGCAGTAGTCGGAGGAGATGACCTCGGTGGGCTTGAAGTGCGTGCGGGCGAAGGTGGACTTGCCCGAGCCGGTGGCCCCGATCAGGACGACGAGGGACAGGTCGGTGACGGGAAGTACGCGCTTGCGGTCGGTGGTGGCACTGGTGTCGGTGTCGGTGTCGGTGTCGGTGGTCATGCTGCCTCGCCCTCCTTCGGGGTGTCGGTGCCGGTGGTTCCGGTGGTTCCGGTGGTTCCGGTGGTTCCGGTATTCGGGCTGGTCAGGGTGAAGACGGCCATCTGGGTCGGCGGCCCCACCTCGGGGTCGTCGTCCCCGACGGGCAGGTGGGCGACCGAGTAGCCGTGCCGGGAGGCGACGTCCCCGGCCCAGGCCCGGAACTCCTCGCGGGTCCACTCGAAGCGGTGGTCGCCGTGCCGGACGTGCCCTGCGGGCAGGGTCTCCCAGCGGATGTTGTACTCGACGTTCGGAGTGGTCACGAGGACCGTGCGGGGGCGGGCCGAGCCGAACACCGCGTACTCCAGGGCGGGCAGCCGCTCGAGGTCCAGGTGCTCGATGACCTCGCTGAGCACGGCCGCGTCGTAGCCCACGAGCCGCTTGTCGGTGTACGCGAGCGAGCCCTGCGTCAGGCGGACGCGGGAGCTCTGCCGCTCCCCCATCCGCTCCAGCCGCAGCCGCTTCGCGGCGGTGTTCAGCGCCCGGACGGACACGTCCACACCGACGATCTCGGTGTACGCCGGATCCTTGAGCAGCGCCTGCACCAGCTGGCCCTGTCCGCAGCCCAGGTCGAGGACGCGGGCCGCACCGGCCGCTCCCAGCGCGGCGAGGATCGCCTCGCGGCGCAGCACGGCGAGCGGTACGGGCTTCTCCTCGGTGTCGCTGGACTCGTCGACCGCGTTGTCGAGCTCCTCCACCTCGCTGCCGTCGGCCTCGGCGAGGCGGACCAGCTCCAGCCTCTCCAGGGCGTCCTGGGTCAGCCGCTTGTGGCGGGCCAGGTAGCGGGAGGTGATCAGCCCGCTCTCCGGGTGTTCGGCGAGCCAGCCGTCCCCGGCGCGCAGCAGCTTGTCCACCTCGTCGGGGGCGATCCAGTAGTGCTTGGAGTCGTCGAGGACGGGCAGCAGGACGTACAGGCCGCGCAGCGCGTCGGACAGCCGCAGCTCGCCCTCCAGGACGAGCCGTACGTACCGCGAGTCGCCCCACTCCGGGAAGGTCTCGTCGAGCGCGACCGGGGTGGCCGTGACCGACTCCCAGCCGAGCGGGCCGAACAGCCGGCGCACGAGCTCGGCGCCGCCCCGGGCGGGCAGCACCGGGATCTCGATGCGCAGCGGGCGCACCTCGTCGGGCAGCTCCGGGCGGGCCGCGCACTGCCCCTTCAGCGCGCTGCGGAACACGCCGCTGAGCGCGACGGCCAGCAGCGAGGAGGCGGCGTAGGGGCGGTCGTTGACGTACTGCGCGAGCGCGGCGTCCGGCGTGCCGCCCTGCCCCCTGCCCTGACCGCGCCGAACGAGCGCGACGGGATCCACTTCCAGCAGCAGGCCCGCCGTGCAGCGCTCGTCCGTGGCCTCGGGGTAGAAGACGTGGGCGGTGCCGTGGGAGGTGGAGAACACCTGCGACCTGCCGGGATGCTTGTGCAGCAGGAAGCCCAGGTCGGTGGCGGGTCGCTCGGCCGTGCCGGTCGTGGAGATCGTCAGGAACATGCGAGCGATTCTTGCTGGTCACCGGTGTTGCCCGCGCCCTATTTTCCGCGGGCGCCTACCGTCGAAACATGAGCGGCATCGTCGTTGTGTACGAGCTCGACCAGCCGGTGGCGGGATCCGTCCACCGGGTGCACGCCGCGCCCACCGCCCCCGGAGGCGGCGCCGAGCGCGGCCCGCGGACCATGTGCGGCAAGGACACCTTCGCCATGGAAACGGCCGACTGGAAACCGTCCGAACATCCGGACGCCTGGTGTCCGCCGGAGTACGCCGACGCGGTGTGTCCCGGCTGTGAGGCGGTGATGGGCGAGGACTAGGGCCCGCGGCACCCTCCGCGAGTGGCGGCCCCAAGGGTGATGACGTATCCATCATGACAGGTCAGAGGGTGTTTTCGTAGGACGGACGGCACAGCCGATCTGCCTTGTTCCGGGCCTCGTTCGGCTCGCAGAATCTCCCTCATGAATCCCACGGAGAACATCAATCACGACGCCGTGCTGCGTGCCCGGGTGGCGCTCCTCGGATCGGGCACGCTGCCCGTCCGGGAGCGGGTGGCCGCCTATCGCGTCCTCGTCCAGGTGAGTCCGTTGGCCTATCTGCCGCTGCTGGCGGCCGCGTTGTTCGTGTACAGCCGTCAGGAGTTCGTGCACCGGCCCGGGATAGCGCTTGCCCTGCGCGCCGAATCCGTGGGCGCCGCACGGCGGATGTGCACGCTGGATCCCGAGGAGACCCAACTGCTCCTCACCGCACTGGTGCACTACCGCGAACAGCTCCTCCTGATGGAGCGTCCGGAGGAACTGGCCGCCGTGGAGGCCGAGATGAGCGCCCTTGTGGCCTCGGGCGGCGGATCGCCGGGCGTGCGCTGGGACCTCAGCGGAGCGTAGCCGCCAGGTCCGCGATGCGGTCGGGGCCGATGCGGCAGCATCCGCCGACGAGACGGGCGCCCGTGCGGAGCCAGTCGGCCGTGGGCCAGGGGGCGGGGGCGGCCGGGGCCTGCCAGGTCTGGGTCGCGGCGTCCCAGACCGAGCCGTCGTTGGGGTAGGCCAGCAGCGGTTTGGCGGTGACCGTGGCGGCCGCTTCCAGGGCCGGCAGGACCTCGGCCGGGTCGCAGCAGTTCACGCCGACGGCGATGACCTGCGGGGACCCGGCGGCGAGGGCGAAGGCCTCGGGCAGGGGCTGCCCGGCCCGGGTGCGGCCGCCCGCCACCGTGTAGCTCAGCCAGGCGCGGGCGCCGGTCTCCGCGAGGACGGTGAGCAGGGCTTCGGCCTCGGTGGTGTCCGGGACCGTCTCCAGGGCCAGGACGTCGGGCCCCTCGGCCAGCAGCGCCTCGATCCGGGGCCGGTGGAAGCCGGCCAGCTCGCGCACGCTCAGGCCGTACCGGCCCCGGTACTCGGAGCCGTCCGCCAGCACCGCCCCGTACGGGCCCACGGACGCGGCGACCCACACCCCGTGCCCGGCCGCCCGGGCCGCCGCGTCGGCCAGCCGCACGCTGCGCCGCAGCAGGGCCGTCGTGCGCTCGGGGCCGTGGCCGTGCCGGGCGAAGGCGGCGTACCCCACCTGGTAGCTCGCGGTGATCAGCACCTCGGCGCCGGCTCGCGCGTAGGCGGTGTGGGCGGCCGTCACCTGTTCCGGCCGCTCGGCGAGGATCCGGCCCGTCCAGAGGCCGCCGGACAGGTCGCAGCCCTGGTCGGCGAGCTGGTTGCTCAGTCCGCCGTCCAGGAGCACGGTCCGCCCGCCGGGGCCGGCCAGGGCCCCGGCGAGCGGGCGGGACGCGCGGGGCACCGTCGTCGCTCCCGTCAGCCGAGCTGGGACTGGACCCGGGAGGAGATCAGCTCCAGGTGGTCCAGATCGCCGAGGTCGAGCAGCTGGAGGTAGAGGCGGGAGGAACCGACCGCCTCGTAGGCTCCGATCCGGTCGACGACCTCGGCCGGGGAGCCTGCCAGGCCGTTGGCCTTGAGCTCCGCCACGTCGCGGCCGATGGCGGCGGCCCGCCGGGCCACCTCGGCGTCGTCCTTGCCCACGCAGACGACGAGGGCGTTGGAGTAGACGAGGTCGCCGGCCTTGCGGCCGGCCTCCTCGGCGGCCGCGCGGACCCGGCCGAACTGGCGCCGGCTGTCCGCGATCGAGGCGAAGGGCATGTTGAACTCGTCGGCGTACCGGGCGGCGAGGCGCGGGGTGCGCTTCGCGCCGTGACCGCCGATCAGGACCGGGATCTTGTCCTGGGCCGGCTTGGGCAGCGCCGGGGAGTTCTCCACCTGGTAGTGGACGCCCGTGTAGTCGAAGGTGGCGCCGGGCGCGGTGGCCCACAGCCCGGTGACGATCGCCAGCTGCTCCTCCAGCCGGGCGAGGCGCTCGGCGGGGAAGGGAATGCCGTACGCCTTGTGCTCCTCCTCGAACCAGCCCGCACCCAGGCCGAGTTCGATCCGGCCGCCCGACATCTGGTCGACCTGTGCGACCTGGATGGCGAGTACGCCGGGGAGCCGGAAGGTGCCGGCCGTCATCAGCGTGCCCAGCCGGATCCGCCGGGTCTCGCGGGCCAGGCCCGCCAGGGTGATCCAGGCGTCGGTGGGACCGGGCAGACCGTCGGCCGTACCCATGCGCAGGTAGTGGTCCGAGCGGAAGAAGGCGTCGAAGCCCAGGTCCTCGGTGGCCTTGGCGACGCTCAGGAGGGTGTCGTAGCTCGCGCCCTGCTGGGGCTCGGTGAAGATACGGAGATCCATGTCTCCATCCTGCCCTTTCGGCCCCGGCCGGGTGAATCTGAGTCAACCCGGGCGCTCCCCGCCGCCCGCGCCAGTGACCAGCCCGGATGGGGATCGTTGGCTCGGACGGAGCCGGACCGCCCGGCCCGCGCGCCGGCGGCATTCGCCGGTGCGTCCACCGCCCCCTTCCACCTCACGGAAGGGCCAGGGCCGAGGAGGCCGCCATGTCCCAGGAGTCCGCGCCGGAGACCCACCGGCAATCCCGTCAGGACTGTCAGACCGGGCAGGCAGCGCACGACCACGCACGCCAGGAGCCCGCGGTACCCGCACAGGGCGGCGCGCCGAAGGGCCTGCTGCAGCAGATGGAAGAGCTGATGGCAGCGCTGAACGCCGACCTCTCACAGCTCGACGCCGACCTCCAGTCCTCCACCGACCGCAGCCCGGGCACTGCCCTGCCCGAGGGCTGCCGCACCCCGGAGAGCGAAGACCGCCCGTCCTACCGGTCCTACTGACCGCCCGGGTCCCGTCGCGCGCGGCGGGACCCCACCGAACCACCCGGACACCGCAGCACCCGGGCCCAGCCCGCACCGGCCCACCCCGCACCACCTCAGCCACGCCAGCCCAGCCCACGCCAGCCCACCCCGCACCACCTCAGCCACGCCGGCCCAGCCCGCACCGGGCCAGCCGCGTCGGCCCAGCCCGCGCCCTCTCAGGCCACCCAGTCTCAGCCCGCATGGGCCCAGCCGTGCCGGCCCAGCCCGCACCGCCGCACCGGCCCACCCCGCACCACCTCAGCCACGCCGGCCCACCCCGCACCGGGCCAGCCGCGTCGGCCCACCCCGCACCGGCCCAGCCCGCGCCGTCTCAGGCCACGCCGGAGGCGGATCCTCGCTCGCGCACGGACATCCGCCGCAGGATCGCCCGGACCCTGTCGCTCGACTCGTCGGCCGCGTCTATCGACTCTATGCACTGCCAGTACAGACCCTCGTCGTCCGTCCCGCAGGCCACCCCGACCAGCGCTATGCCCACTTCACCGAGCAGCGCCTGAAGCCCGAGCAACGCCTGCCGGGCGTCCGTCACCTCGGTCAACTGTGCCGCTCGGGGCGGGAGATCGGGCGCATAACCTTCTCCGCGCAAAGCCGCCCGGTCGAGCACCCCGCAGCCTCTGCCCCCCGCTTCACCCAGCCCCCGTGCCTCCGCTCTCAGCTCCGGCGGCCCGGTGACCGCCAGCCAGCTCCCTATCCCCTGCGCGAGGGCCTGTGCCTGCCAGGCCTCGCCCACGATGTCCCATGCAGCCCCGCTCTGCGCCAGCGCGTGCCGGCCGGCTGCGATGAGCCGTACCGCGTCCATATGCCGTCCCCCGTCCGCACGACATCTTGCCGTTCTCTCCACTACCCAGAGTGAGGGCAACGGGCCGGTAAAGCCAGGGGTATTCGGAAATTGTGGACACCGAAGATGGTTGTGGATATCACCATCACTCCGAAGAGTGACGATCTGCCCCCGGAGCGCCCGGTACGGGAAACCTCAGCTCGTTCCGCTCGATCTTCGCGGCGAGCGCATCCAGCACATCGACCCCGAGGACCTCGCAGAACTGCAGCAGGTAGGCGAGTACGTCGGCCACCTCATCGGCCACTCTGTGTGCGGTGTCCGGCTTCTCCATGACCTTGGCGGACTGTTCCGGCGTCAGCCACTGGAAGATCTCCACCAGTTCGGACGCCTCGACGCTCAGCGCCACCGCCAGGTTCTTCGGCGTGTGGAAGGGCTCCCACCCGCGCGCCGCCGCGAACTCGGCGAGCCGCCGCTGGAGCCGGTCGATCCGCTCACCGGCCCCCTTCTCACCCTCGGTCACTCCACGCTCTTCACTCATGCACCAGGTCTACCACCGAGACCCCCGCGACCCCCCGGGCGGCCGCCGCGCAGACCTCCCCCGCCGAGGCCACCAGCCTGACCTGCCCGCGCCCGCACGCCAGTACGGCCAGCCGCAGCAGTTCGGCGCTCTGCCGGCCGTCCAGGTCCCGGTCGAAGCCGTCCGCGAGCACCGCCAGCGCCTGTCGCGCGGAGGGCAGTTCGGCCGCCGGATCCACGTCCAGGACCCCCGGCCCGGTGAGCAGCACCAGCGCGAGGGCGAGGAAGCGCAGCTCGCCTGCGCCCAGCCGGGCCAGCTCGGTGGCGGGCCTGGACGGACCGCGGTCCAGCAGGCCGGTGACCGGGCCGCCCTCGGGAGCCCGTACGTCCAGCCCTTCCACCCACCCCGCGCAGCCGGTACGGGCGGCCCCGGTCAGCAGCCCGTACCGGGTGCCGCACTCCAGGCGGGTCCGGCGCAGCACGTCGGCCAGGTTGGCGCAGTCGCCCAGCAGCCGCCCCTCCCCCGGCAGGGCCGGCTCCCGCATCCGCTCCGGGCGGGGGTCGCAGGGGAACACCGAGCGCAGCGCGACCACCACTTGCTCGGCGGCGGCCAGCACCTGCCGCTGGCCCTCGGTGGCCCCGGCCACGCGCAGCGGGAGCAGTGCGGTCCCGAGCCGGTCGTCGGGCAGCGGGGCCCGGGTGACCCCGGTGGCTCCGCCGGTCAGCCAGGCCGCTTGGACGGACCGCCGCCCGGGGTCGCGCAGTGCGGTGGCGAGGAGGACCTGCCCGCCCACCGAGAGCCGTTCGCCGACGATCCGCAGCGCGGGCTCCGCCTGGACGGCGAGGTCGAGCCGGACCGGCCCGGCGGGGCCGTCGACCGTGCAGCCGATCCGGAACCCCCGGCGCCGCTCGGCATCGGGCACCGCCCGGTCGGGGATCCGGGCCCGCGCATCGGGGAACACCTCCTCCAGGGTGGCCCCGGCACCCAGGGCGGCCAGCGCCCCGTAGGCCTCCAGCGCCTGGGACTTGCCGCTCCCGCTCGGCCCGGCGAAGAGGGTGACGGGCCCGAGCGCGAACCGCGCCCCGCGGTGCGCCCCGTAGGCGGAGAGCCGCAACTCGGTGACGGCGGGCCGCAGATGCGGGGCGCCTGCGGCGGGCTGAACCGGAGTCGGGGCCGGGGCCTTGGCCTGGGCCTGGGCCGGCACCCGGACCGGGGCTGGGGCTGGGGCTGCGCCCTGAACCGGAACCTGAGCCGAGGCCGGGCCCGGGGCCGAGGTTGGGGTTGGGGCCGGGACCGGGACCGATGCTGGGGCCGAGGCCAAGGGCAGGGCCGGAACTTGGGCCGGGGCTGAGGCCGGGACCGGAGCCGGGACCGGGACCGAGGCTGAGGCCGGGACCGGGACTGGGGCCGGGACCGATGCTGGGACCGGGACCGATGCTGGGGCCGAGGCCGAGGGCAGGGCCGGAACTTGGGCCGGGGCTGAGGCCGGGGCCGGGGCCGGAGCCGGGACCAAGGTCGAGGCCGAGGTCGAGGCCGGGACCGGGGCCGAGGCTTGGGCCGGGGCCGAGGCTTGGGCCGGAACTTGGGCCGAGGCCGGGAGTGGGGCCGGAACTTGGGCCGAGGCTTGGGCCGGGACTGAGGCCGGGGCCGGGGCCGGGGCCGGGGCTGAGGCCGGGGCAGGTGCCAGGAGCGAGGCTGAGGCCGGGGGCGGCACTTGGGCCGGGGCCGAGGGCAGGGCCGGGACTTGGGCCGGGGTCGGCACAGGTGGCGGAGTCGACGCCGAAGCCGTAGCCGCGGCAGGAGCCGGGACGCGGCCAACGGCTAACTCCGGACCAGCGAACACGGCGGAAGCCGCGGGGGCGGCGGACCCGTCCGACACGACGGCGGGCCCGGCGGAAGTCGCGGGGGCCACGGGCAGGGCGGAAGCCGCGGAGGCGGGGCGCCCGGCCAACGCGACCGCGGGCACGGCCGAAGCCACGGAGGCGGCGGCCCCGGACGGCGCAACCGAAGCCGCAGGCCCGGCAGAGGCCGCAGGCCCGCCGGAGGGCGCGGGGGCCGGGGGCAGAGCGGGAACACCGGGCCCGGCCGGAGCGGCGGCCGGAGCGGCGGCCGGCGCGGTGGCCGGCGCGGGGGCCGGGGGCAGAGCGGGAACACCGGGCCCGGCCGGAGCGGCGGCCGGTGCGGCGGCCGCAGGTGCTGCCGGAGCAGTGGAGGCCGCAGGCGCGGTCGGCACGGCGGAAGGCGTGGCCGGGGGTGTGGCGGAAGCCGCGGTGGGGGCCGTGGGAGGAGCCGCCGGAACGGCGAGGCGCGAGGTCATGCGCGGGACGGTACGGGCCGACGGACCCCCCGTGGGTCCGGCGAACCGTTCCGCCCGCGGGACCTTCCTACGATCGGGGGACGGCCGCGGCCGCGATCCCCTCCACCTCGGTCCCGACGGGCGCCAGCAGGAAGACGTTCCGGTCGACCCGGTGCATCCCGCTGCCCAGCCCGAAGACCACGCCACTGCTGAAGTCCAGGATGCGCTTGGCCACTTCGCCGTCCGCGCCCGTGAGGTCCAGCAGCACCGGGATCTGTGCGATCAGGTACTCCGCCACCTCCCGCGCGTCCGCGAAGACCTGGACCCGGATCACCACGAAGCGGCGCTGCTCCGCCGCGGACGCCCCCGGAACCGTGGGGATCGTGCGGTGATCCACGCGGGAGGGCCACTCGTTGCGGCTCCGCAGGGGGACCACCTGCGCGAGCCCCTCCCACTGTTCGTCGGTGACGTCGTACCTGCTCACCAGGCCGCCTCGGCCTTGCGCTTCATGTGCATCCCCCCATCCTCTCTCGTTTCACCCGTTCAGCCCAACACCGACACGAGGCAGCTGAGACGGGCCGCCGACCGCCCTCCGTCCAATCCCCCGTCTACCCTCCACTCGCCGAGTAGGTTAGGTTAGGCATACCTAAGTACGTGCCACCTCGCCACTCGGGACGACGGAGATCCACATGCACCTGCCCCTGCCGCTGCCGCTGCCCACCGACGCCGAGCGGGTCCGGTCCATCCTGGCCGCCGCCCACTCCATGACCGTCGTCACCGACGGGCAGCGCACGGAGATCCGCCACCTCGACGGCACCGACCCCCTCGGCCGGCTGCACCTGCACCCCGCCGATCCGGGGGCCGGCGCCGTTCACCGCCCCGCGATCCGGCTGGAGTTCACGGACATCGCGCCCACTCCCGTACGGGACCGCGTACGCGCCCGGGTCACCCTCGTCGGCCGCCTCCTCACCCCCTACACCGACGGGAGCACCGAGGGCTCCGACTCCACCTGCGTGGAGTTCGGCCGGGCCGTCCTCGTCACCCCCGACGGCGCCCGCGCGTACGTCGGTCTCGAGGAGCTGGACGCGGCCTGCCCCGATCCGCTCGCCCCCTACGAGGCCGGGATGCTCACCCACCTCCTCGACGACCACGCCGAACTGGTCACCCTCCTGCTGCGCCTGGTCCGGCCGCAGCCGGCCGCGGATCCGGGGGCCGGGTCCGCCGTCCTGCGCGCACTGCCCCTCGCCATGGACCGGTACGGGATCACCCTGCGCCTGGAGGAGCGGCGCGGCCACCGTGACGTACGGATCCCCTTCCCCTCCCCGCTCGATGACGTGGAGCAGTCCGGGGCGCAGATCCAGGCCCTGTTCAGCGCGGCCCGCCGCAGCTCGCACCGCAACACCCTGCCCGCCTGAGCGGCCTCCCCCAGGAACGGGCCATTCCGGAAGAGAGTGCCGAATCCCGGAACAACGCTCCCCCGAAGGCCCGTTGGGAAGATCATGAAGGCAATCACATACACCGCATACGGAACGCCTGACGTCCTCGCCCTCACCGAGGTTCCGGAGCCGAAGGTCGGTCCGGGCGAGGTCCTCGTCCGCGTCAAGGCCGCCGGCGTGAACCCGGTGGACTGGAAGCTCGCCGCCGGTTACCTCGACCCGATCCTCGAAGTCCGCTACCCGGTCATACCCGGCTGGGACGTCGCCGGCGTCGTCGAGGCGGTCGGCGAGGACACCTTCGACTACGCCGTCGGCGACGAGGTGTACGGCTACGTCCGCAAGGAGTGGGTGGAGCTGGGCACTTACGCCGAGCTGGTCTCCGCCCCCGTCCGCACCCTCGCCCGCAAGCCGCGCGAGCTGAGCTTCGAGCAGGCCGCCGGCATCCCGCTGGCCGGGCTCACGGCCTACCAGTCGCTGACCCGCGTGGGGCTCGAGGCCGGCGAGACCGTGCTCATCCACTCAGCCGCCGGCGGCACCGGCTCCTTCGGCGTGCAGATCGCCGTCGCGCTCGGCCTGCGCGTCATCGGCACGGCCGGCGCGCACAACCACGACTACCTGCGCTCGCTGGGCGCCGAACCGGTCCTGTACGGCGAGGGCTTCGCCGACCGGGTCCGCGAGCTGGCACCCGAAGGGGTGGACGCCGCCCTGGACTTCTTCGGCGACGACGTCATCCCGGCGCTCCGGTCCCTGGTCAAGGAGGAGCGCCGGGTGGTGTCCATCGCCGACTACACGGCGGCCGCCCAGGGCGCGCACCAGCTGTGGGTCCGCCCGGACACCGCCGACCTGGCCTTCCTGGCCGAGCTCGCGGACAAGGGCGGACTCACGGTCAACGTGGAGCACGCGCTGCCGCTCGCCGAGGCGGCGAAGGCCTGGGCGCTGAGCGCCACGGGCCGCACCCGCGGCAAGATCGTCCTGACCGTTTGACGGACTGGCCGTCTGACGGACCAAACGGTCCGGCAGACTAACGGTCCGGCCGTCCGACGCGGGTGCGGCCCCTCGCTCAGGAGGTGATCGGCGGCGCCGCACCGCCGCCGCCCGCCGGGCCGAGCGAGGGTCCGACCGCCCGCAGGGCGCCCGGTGTGCGCCCCTCGCCCCAGCCGATCTCCCGCCGGTAGCTGCCGAGCAGCCCCCGGCCGGCGAGCCCGGCTTCGTCCCGTACGGCCGGGTCCTCGGGGACCGGCCGGGTCAGCGGGGACACGAACAGCGCGTCCACCGGGCAGTTCGCCTCGCACAGGAAGCAGGTCTGGCAGTCCTCCTGCCGGGCGAGCAGCGGGATCCCCTCCGGTCCCCGCTCGAAGACGTCGGTCGGGCACACCTCCACGCACTTGTCGCAGGCGATGCACCGCTCGGCCGAGACCAGCTCGATCATGCGACCAGCTCCGCCGGCCGCGTCCACACCCGGTCGAGCCCGCCGGTCACGATGCGGTGGTGCTGCGCCGGATCCTGCCCCGGGTGGTCGAGCCGGCGGGCCATCCCGCGGCTCTCGGTGCGGGCCAGCGCGGAGGCGTACATCCAGCGGGCGTGCGCCGTCATGGCCGCCGCCTGCCGGACCTTGACGAGCCCGGCGCCCTCCCCGCGGAAAGAACCGCGCAGCTGCGCCCAGACCTCGTCGAGGGCGCCGAGCGAGTCGGTGAGGACGGAGCCGCGCCGCAGGTAGTTCTTGTCGTACGGCAGCACCTGCTCCTGGACGAGGCGTACGAGTTCCCGTGCCTCCCCGGGCCCTGCCGCGGACCCGGCGCCCCCGGTCGGCCGCAGGCCCGCCCCGCCGGCCCCGGTGACGGGCCGGAAGGCGGCCCGGCCCGAGCCCAGCGAGCGGGCGTACCGGGCGGCGCCGGCCCCCGCCCAGCTGCCCGAGGACATCGCCCAGGCGGCGTTGTGGCTGCCGCCTCCGGTGAAGCCCCCGCAGATCTCCTCGCGGGTGGCCGCGTCCCCGGCGGCGTAGAGGCCGGGGACGGCGGTGGCGCAGTCGTCCCCCGTGATCCGGATCCCGCCGGTGCCGCGGACGGTGCCCTCGGCCAGCAGGGTCACGGAGAAGCGGTCGGTGAAGGGGTCGATGCCGAGCCGGTCGAAGGTGAGGAAGAAGTTCGGCTGCGCGAGCCGCATCGCGGCCTGCGCGGTGGCGTCGGCCCGGTCGAGGCGGGCGTAGACCCGGGCTCCGGTGAGGAGTTCGCGGGCGATGGCGGAGCGCCCGCCCTGGCTGGCGGCGCCCTCCAGGACCTCGCCGTCCTCCTGGTAGAAGGTGGCGAAGGTGTAGAAGGCCGTCTTGGTGACGGAGGTGCCCTCGGGGGCGATCCCGTAGGAGTTGGAGAACTCCATGCCGGACAGTTCGGCCCCGGCCTCGGCGGCGAACAGGGCGCCGTCCCCGGTGTTGGTGTTGGTGCCGAGCGCCCCGCTGAGGAAGGCGCAGCCCCCGGTGGCCAGGACGACGGCGCCGGCCCGGACCCGGTAGGGCTCGCCGGCCTGGCGGCGGTAGCCGGCGGCGCCCGCGACGGCGCCGTCCGCGTCGGTCAGCAGCTCGGTGACGGGGCTGTGGTCGAGGATCCGGACTCCGGCGCGGCGGATCCGGATGCGCATCCGCCGCATGTACTCGGGCCCTTGGAGGCCGTTGCGGAGCGGCTGCCCGTCCGGGCCGGTCGGGAAGGGGTAACGGCCTTCGTCCGCCAGCTCGTTCATCCGGTCGTACGTCTCGTCGAGGACCCGGGACATCCACCGCCGGTCGGCGAGGTACCCGCCGAGCCCCTCGCGGCTCGCCATCGCCGCTTCGCGGGCCGCCGGCTCCGGCGGGACGTACCAGACGCCGGTGCCGCCTCCGACCGGAGCTCTTCTGGTGGGGCAGGAGATCTTGGCGGCGGGCACCACTTAGGCCCCGGCCCCGGCCGCCTTGAGGGCGGCCCAGGCGGCGGCGGGGCCCCCGCCGACCACGAGCACGTCGGTGACGTGCTCGCTCACGCCCCGGCTCCGGCGGTGGCTCCGGCTGCCGTGTAGCGGTTGGCCGGGCGCGCCAGTCCGTAGTTCTCGCGCAGGGTCCGGCCGGTGTACTCGGTGCGGAAGAGCCCGCGGCGCTGGAGGATCGGCACGACCTGGTCGACGAAGTCGGTCAGCCCGGTGGGGAGTACGGGAGCCATGATGTTGAAGCCGTCGGCGGCCCCCTGGGTGAACCACTCCTCCAGCTGGTCGGCGATCTGCTCGGGCGTCCCCGCGAAGACGCGGTGGCCGCGGCCGGCGCCCAGCCGGGCGATCAGCTCGCGCAGGGTCAGGCCCTCGCGGCGGGCGAGCTCGGCGACGAGCGTGAAGCGGCTCTTGTTGCCGTTGATGTCCCGCTCCTCGGGCAGCTCGGGCAGCCCGCCGTCGAGCGGCAGCCCGCTGAGGTCCACGCCCAGCATGTTGGAGAGCTGCGCGAGGCCGTACTCCGGGATCTGGAGCTCGGTGAGCTCCTGCTCCAGGGCCCTGGCCTCGGCCTCGGTGGAGCCGATGACGGGGGCGATGCCGGGCAGCACGAGCAGCTCGTCCTCGGAACGGCCGTACTTGGCGAGGCGGGACTTGAGGTCCTTGTAGAAGGTCTGCCCGTCGGCGAGGGTCTGCTGGGCGGTGAAGACGGCCTCGGCGTACTGGGCGGCGAACTCCTTGCCGTCCTCGGAGGAGCCGGCCTGCACGAGCAGCGGGTGGCCCTGCGGGGAGCGGGGCACGTTGAGCGGTCCGGCGACGCCGAAGTACTCGCCCTTGTGCGCGGCGGGGTGGAGCTTGTCGGTGTCGGCGTAGACGCCGTTCTCCTTGTCGAGGACGATCGCGTCGTCCTCCCAGCTGTCCCAGAGCTTGGTGGCCACGTCGAGGAACTCGCGGGCCCGGTCGTAGCGGAGGTTGTGCTCCAGGTGCTCCTCCCGGTTGAAGTTGCGGGCCTCGTCGACGCTGCCGGAGGTGACGATGTTCCAGCCGGCGCGGCCGCCGCTGATGTGGTCGAGGGAGGCGAACTTCCTCGCGGTGTTGAAGGGCTCGTTGAAGGTGGTGGAGACGGTGGCGATGAGCCCGATGTGCTCGGTGACGGCGGCGATCGCGGAGAGCAGGGTGAGCGGCTCGAAGCCGCCGACGGCGTTGTAGCGGGCCTTGCCCCAGAGGGCGACCCCGTCGGCGAAGAAGATCGAGTCGAGCCGTCCGCGCTCGGCGGTGCGGGCCAGTTCCTGGAAGTAGCGCAGATCGGTGATCCGCTCGGGGCTGCTGGCCGGGTGGCGCCAGGCGGCGTCGTGGTGGCCGGCGTTCATGAGGAAGGCGTTGAGGTGGAGGGTCCGGGGTGCGGTCATTTCTTGTCCTCGGTGGGGAGTCGGGCGCGCGGCGCCCGCAGGGGTGGTCGTGGCGGGCCGGACGGCCCGAGCGGCCGGCGGCCGGGGGGCCGGGGCCTCAGGACGGGACGCGCCACGTGCTCAGGCGGCGTTCGATCGTGACGAGGACCTGGTTGAAGGCGAGGCCGATCGCGGAGATCGTGACGATGCCCGCGTACATCTGCGGGATCGCGAAGTTGAACTGCGAGGCGTTGATCAGGTAGCCGAGGCCCGCCTTCGCGCCGATCATCTCGGCCGCGACGAGGACCAGGATGGAGACGGCCCCCGCCAGCCGGATGCCCGTGAAGATGACCGGCACCGACGCCGGCAGGATCACCTTCTGGAACAGCTTCGGCGTGGACAGGTCCATCGAGCGGGCCAGTTTCACCAGCGTCGGATCGGCGTTGCCCACGGCGCTGATGGTGTTCAGCAGGATCGGCCAGACGCAGGCGTACACGACGATCGAGACCTTCGAGGTCTCCCCGATGCCCAGCAGCAGGACGAACACCGGCAACAGCGCGAGCGCCGCCGTGTTGCGGAACACCTCCAGCAGCGGCCCGAGCAGCGCCGCCACCGGCCGGTACCAGCCGATCAGCAGGCCGAGCGGGACCGCGACGGCCACCGCGATGCCGAATCCGCCGAAGGAGCGGGCCAGGCTGGCCTGGCTGTGCTCGGCGAGCTGCCCGTTGCCCAGCAGCTCCCACCAGGCCTTGGCGACCTCGCTCACCGGCGGCAGGAACGTCGCGTCGACGAGCCCCAGCCGTGGCGCCGCCTCCCACAGGGCGAGCAGCGCGAGGATCGCCGCCGAGCGCAGCGCCACCGCCCGCAGCCCCCGCAGGACGCGCAGGGCCAGGGCCGTGGCCGGTCGCCGTACGGGAGGCCGCGCGGGGGTCCGTACCTCCGGCGGCGCGAGGTCCCGTACGGCTGTCGCCGCCTCATCCGTCTTGGCGTCAGGCTCGACGTCGGCCTCGGCGTTCGTCTTGACGTCCGCCTCCGCCGCTACCGCTGCTTCCACCGTCGTGCTCATACGGCGACCTCCTCCTTCTCCAGTTGCTGGGCGCGGGCCACCTCGTCGTGGAGCAGGGTCCAGATCTCGTGGCGGTAGCGGGCGAACTCCGGGCTGGAGCGCAGGTCTTCACCGGTGGCACCGGTGGCCCGGTCGCCGAACGACACCGGGACGACCTGCTTGACCCTGCCGGGGCGGGAGGTGATGACGGCCACCCGCTGCCCGAGGTACACGGCCTCTTCGATGCCGTGCGTGATGAACACGATCGTCTTGCCGGTGCTCTGCCAGATCCGGCGCAGTTCGTCCTGGAGGGACTCGCGGGTCTGCGCGTCGAGCGCGGCGAACGGCTCGTCCATCAGCAGCACGTCCGGGTCGTACGCGAGCGAGCGAGCGATGGCGACCCGCTGGCGCATGCCGCCGGACAGTTCGTGCGGGTGCCGGTCCTCGAACCCGGTGAGACCGACGAGGTCCAGGAACTCACGGGCTTTCGCCGCGCGTTGGCGGCGCGGGACGCCGGTGGCCTCCAGGCCGAACTCGATATTGCCCAGCGCGGTGCGCCACGGCAGCAGCGCGTACTGCTGGAAGACGATGCCCCGGTCGAGCCCCGGACCGGTGACCGGCTTGCCGTCGAGCAGGATCCGGCCGGAGGTGGGCGGGGTCAGGCCGCCGAGCAGGTCCAGGAGGGTGGACTTGCCGCAGCCGCTGGGGCCCACGACGACCACGAACTCCCCCGACCCGATCTCCAGGTCGATGCCGTCGAGGGCGGTGAACTCCTCCCTGTTCTTCTTGTCCTTCGTCGGGAAGGTCTTCGTCACGGACTCGAACACGATCTTCGCCATGGCAGCCGGTCAGCCCTTCCCGTGTCCGTTGAACTCGTTGGTGAAGAGGTCGGCCGCCTTGAGCTGCCCCGGCTTGATCTCGCCGCGCTCGCCGAGCCAGTCGAGCCAGAGCTGGAAGCCCTTCTCCTCGATCCGGCCGCCCTTCTCGGCGACCCCGTAGGAGCGCCAGTACTTCAGGGTCGCCGTGTCCTCGTTGCGGCCGCGCTTCTTGACGATCTCCGTCATCCGCGCGATGACCTCCTCGCGCGGAGTGGTGCGGGACCAGTCGATGGCCTTGGCCACCCCGGTCACGAACGTCCGTACGGTGTCCGGGTTCTGCTTGATGAAGCGCTCGGTCATGATGTAAGTACCGGCGCTGAACGGGCCGAGCAGTTCGACGTCGGTGAACAGCGGGCGGATGCCGCCGGTCGCGAGGGCCTTGTCGCGCAGGACTCCGGTGAGGACCCCGACCTCGATCTGCTTCGCCCGCAGCGACTGTTCGGTGTTGACGGGGGGAACCACGATGGGCTCGACCTTGGCCGCGTCCGCCTTGGAGAGGCCGTTGCGGCTCAGGTAGGTGTCGAGCAGGGCCTGGTAGTGGGCGCCCAGGGTGTTCATGCCGACCTTCTTGCCGATCAGGTCTCGGGCCGAGCGGATCGGGCTGTCCTCCAGTACGTAGTAGCCCCCGTAGGAGTACTGGTCGGAGCCGTAGGAGGAAACGACGGCCTTGATCGGGGCCTTGGTGGAGGCGAGCTTGATGACCGCGCCGTTGAAGGCGCTGCCGAAGTGGGTCTGACCGGTGGCGGCGGACTGGATGTCCTGCGGGCCGCTGATGGTGTTGCCGACCCAGTCCAGGGTCACGTCGCCGAGGTAGCCGAGGTCGGCGGCGAGCTCGGGGAGCGTGACCGCGCCGACGGCGCCCTGGTACTTCAGGGAGGTGATCTGCTCGCCGCCGGAGCCGCCGCCGGCGGTCGCCGTCCCGCAGCTCACCGCGGCCGCCGAGATGCCGAGCAGGGTGAGGAACTGGCGTCGGGAGGTGCGGGTGGTGGTGAAAGCTGCGGACATCGCGATTCCTTGTCGATCCGGGTCGGGCGAGTAGGGCGGGTAGTGCAGGTGGGACGGTTTCCGTACGGAGATCAGCGCGCGGTGGCGAGCGCGGCGGCCTGAGCCGCGCGCAGGGCTTCGGCGAACTCGTCGACGGCCTGGTACAGGTCCAGCTCCGCCTCCGGGCGCAGCCGGTCCGGGCCGGCCCCGCGCTCGACGGAGGAGTCCAGGACGAAGCGGCCGGCGGTGACGTGCCGGGCACCGAGCGCGGCGAGGACCGGGCGCAGGGCGTAGTCGATGGTCAGGACGTGGGCGAGGCTGCCACCGGTGGCCAGCGGGAAGACCGTCTTCCCGGCCAGCCCGTCCTGCGGGAGCAGGTCGAGGAAGGCCTTGAGGAGCCCTGTGTACGAGGCCTTGTAGACGGGCGTCGCGATGACGATCCCGTCGGCTTCGGCGACGGCCGACAGGGCCCGGAGGATCTCCGGCTCGCCGCGGCGCGCGGCGAGCAGATCGGCGGCGGGGAGCTCCCGGACAGCGAGCTGCGCGGTCTCGTACCCGGCGTGGTTCAGGCGGCGCAGCACGTGATCGGCGACCACGTCGGTACGGGAGTGGAGGGACGGGCTGCCGGTGAGGGCGAGCAGCTTGGGCACGGAGCGCTCCTTGGCTGACGGAGATGGGGAGACGGGTGGTTCGGGGTCGACCGGGGTCGACCGGGGTTCTGTTCGGCTCAGGCTTCGGAGCCGGAGCCGGAGCCGGAGTGGGAGTCGGAGTTGGAGGCTCCGGAGGCGATGCCGAAGGCCGGGTCCGGCACGGTCTCGGGGCTGATCAGCCGGGACGGAACCCCGTCGGGCCCGACCGGGACGTCGCCGTCGACCGTCACGCGGCGCAGGGTGCGCTCGTGGTCGTCGGAGTCGTCGACGCCGTAGTGCTGGGTGGCGCGGTTGTCCCAGATCGCGACGTCACCGGCCTGCCACTGCCAGCGGACGGTGTTCTCGGGGAGCTCGATGTGGGCCTGGAAGAGGTCCTGGAGGAGGCGCGAGTCGCGGCCGGTGAGCCCGTTGATCCGCTGGACGAAGTTGCCGAGCAGCAGGGTGCGTTCACCGGTCTCGGGGTGGACCCGGACCACCGGGTGCTCGGTGAGGAACTTGGTCGAGGTGAACACCTCGCGGTACTGGGCGAGCGCCTCGGGAAGGGCGTCGGGCTTCAGGGCCGCGTAGTCGTATTCGTTGGAGTGCACGGCGCGCAGGCTGTCGGCGAGGACGCGCAGCGGCTCGGGCAGGCCGGCGTACGCGGTGGCCGTGTTGGCCCACAGGGTGTTGCCCCCGTAGGGCGGGATGGTGACGGCGCGCAGGATGGAGAAGGCGGGGTAGGCGGGGACGAAGGTGACGTCCGTGTGCCACTGGTTGGCGCGGGCTCCGTGGTGGGAGTCGATGCCGAGCGCGTAACGCCCGTCGGCGGAGGGCACGGTGGGGTGCGCGACCGGCGCGCCGAGCAGCTCGGCGAAGGCCTCGTGACCGTCCTCGTCGAGGTGGTCCTGACCGCGGAAGAAGACGACCTTGTGGGCGAGCAGCGCGGCCCGGATCCCGGCGACGGCCTCGCCTTCGAGCTCGCCGCCAAGCCGGACCCCGCCGATCTCTGCGCCTATGCGGCCGCCGATCTTGGTGACGGTGAGGTCGGTGCGGGTGGCAGTGGACATGATGGGCTCCTTGTTTATTTCCGCAGAGGAAGAAATGAGGGAAGCGAAGACGGCGGCGATCCGGCCGGGGAAGACGGATGGATGGGGACCGGCGGTGCGGCGCGGGATCGGCGGGCTACGAGGTCGGGCGGACGGACAAGCAGACGGAGTGGAGTCCGGCGGACGGCCGGGGCGGGGCGAGCGGGGCCGCGACGTCCGGCGGGCGGAGGCCGGTGGCGGGCGACGAAGTTCGGCAGGTAGGAGCCGGCGGGCGACGAGGTTCGACGGGCGACCGGCGCCGGCGCCGGCGACGGGTGTGAGCGGGCGGCGCGCTCGGAAGCCATCGGCCTGAGCCGCAGGGTCCCGCCACCATCCGGCGGTGAGACGGCGCAGGCCCCGGAGCACACCCCCGACGGCGGGACGAACGCCCAGCCGCTCGGGGACTCAGTGGCTCACGGGCTCAGAAGCTCCGGCTCCGGGGGCCGAGGCTCCGGGTGTCCGAGGCTCCGGCTCCGGGGGCCGAGGCTCCGGCTCCGAGGGTCAAGGACTCCGAGGCTCAGGACCTCAGGGCCTCAGGGCCTCAGGGCTGAGACGCTCAGCGGCACACGCTCAGGAACAGCGCGGGGCCGTACAGCGACGGCCCTGACACTCGCCCGGCGCGGTACAGAGGCCGGGGGTGTGGAGCCGCGGGGCGAGGAACTCGGTCGCGGTCATGTCCCGGAGACTGCCAGCGCCCCCACCCCCGGTCAACCCCACCGAGCACCCCGGACCTTCACGCCCAGCCCCCGTCCCACACCTACTGTGACCTGCCAATTCACCATTTCCCGCCACTCCCGGAACGGCCGAAACCCATGGCCTGATTTCACGCCCCCGCAACGCACCCGCCACGCAGCCCCGCCCACCGGCAGCCCCGCCGGCGCCGGGGCAGAGCCCAGGCAACGGATCCGCACACCACCAGCAGCCAGGAGCCGGCCCGGCCGGGCGTGCGGCGCCGGACCCGGGCGGAGCCCCGCCATCGGCCGTCCGGCGCTTGCGGCGCGGGGCCGGGGCGGGGCCGGGGCGGCGTAATCAGCCCGCCGGCGTTTGAGGCGCGGGTCCGGGGCGGAGCCCCAGGTGCGGCGCCGCACCGCGCCACACGGCTCCACCCTCCACCCAGCCCCGCCGGCGTTTGAGGCGCAGGGGTCCGGGGGTCGGCCCCCGGGAAGCCCCGCGGCACGGGGCTACCCCACCGACCCGCCCCCGCCGCGCGCGGCGACACGGCATGATCGGGACCACACCCCACCCCCCGAGGAGCCTGCCCGTGCCCCCCACCCCCGGTGACAGCCGGGCCGCCGCCAATGCCGCCGCCGTGCTCCGCACCGTCCTGAGCCACGGCCCCCTCGCGCGGAGCGACATCCCGCAGCTCTGCGGTCTCAGTCCTGCCGCCGTGTCCCGGCAGACCACGGCCCTGCTCCGCGCCGGCCTGCTGTGCGAGCGCCCCGGACCGGAGCAGCCGCCCGCGGCGACCGGTGCCGGTGCAGGGTCCCGTACCGGTGCCAGGTCCGCAACCGGTACCACGCCCGGGTACGGGTCCGGGTCCGGCACCACGCCCGGACCGGGTACCGCGCCCGGGTCCGGTACCGCGCCCGGGTCCGGTACCGCGCCCGGGTCCGGAACCACCCCCGGCCCCGGCCGCCCCCGCATCCCCCTGGACCTGCACACCGGCCCCCTCGGCGGCCCCCTCGCCGCCGGCCTGCACATCGGCGTGCCGTCCTCCACCTTCAGCCTGGTGGACCTGCGCGGCCGCGTCCTGGCCCGCCGGGCCTTCTCGCACGCGGGCATCTCCCCCGGCCGCCTCCCCGCCGCCATCGCCGCCGAACTCGGCCGGTTCCTGCGGGAGTCCAGCCCCGCCGGCCGCCCCCTTCTCGGTCTCGGCGCGGCCCTCGGGGGCTGGGTCCGCCCCTCCGACGGCACCGTCGTGCGCCACGACGCCCTCGGCTGGCGCGAGCTCCCCCTCGGCGCCGAGCTCTCGGACCGCCTCGGGCTTCCCGTCTCCGTGGACAACCACGCCCGCGCCGTCGCCCACGCCGAGATCCTCTTCGGCCGCCCGGAGGCCCGCTCCAGCGTCCTCCACCTCTTCATCGGCAACGTCGTCGACGCCGCCTTCGGCATCGAGGGCACCGTGCACCAGGGCCCCGGAGCCGCCGCCGGGGACGTCGCGCACCTCCCGGTGCCCGGTTCGCCGGCCCCCTGCGCGTGCGGCCGTACGGGTTGTCTCCAGGCGAGCGCCTCCGACGGGGTCCTCGGCGCCGAGGCCGTGCGCCGGGGCATCGTCCCGGAGCCTTCCGTCCACCTCCTGGTCGACGCCGCCGCCACCGGCGACCCCCGCGCCGACCGGCTGCTGCGCGAACGCGCCCGTACGGTCGGCCGGGCCGCCGCCCTGCTCCTCGACGTGTTCAACCCGGCCGTCATGGTGGTCGCCGAACTGTCCAGCATCCTCCACGACGGCTACCTCGACGAGATCCGCGGCGCGGCCGGCGACCAGGACCGGTACGGGCGGCGGATCGTCGCCCCGCACGCGGGTCCCGCCGTACTCCCGGTAGCCTCCGCGACCGTCCTGCTCGCCCCGCTCTTCCGTGACCCCTCCCGACTCACATGAGAGGGCGAGATCACATCCGGTGGTTATAGGTCGTTCACAAGGACCCCCCTAACATTCGAGCCATGACGGTCCTGCCTGATGACGGGCTCTCCTTGGCCGCCGAATTCCCTGACGCGACGCATGAGCAGTGGCAGCGCCTGGTAGAGGGCGTGCTGCGCAAGTCGGGCAAGGAAGTTTCCGGCGAGGCAGCGGAAGACGCGTTGTCCACGAAGCTTGAAGACGGGCTCACCACCCGCCCGCTGTACACCGCGCCCGAAACCGCGCCGGACACCGGATTTCCCGGGTTCGCGCCGTTCGTGCGGGGCGGACGCGCCGAGGGCAGCGCCGCCTCGGGCTGGGACGTGCGCCAGCGGATCGCGGGCACCGACCCCGTACGGGTGAACGACGCGGCCCTGGCCGACCTGGAGAACGGCACCACCTCGCTGTGGCTGGCCGTCGGCGACGCCGGCCTGCCCGCCGAGGGCCTGGGCCGGGCGCTGGAGGGGGTCTACCTCGACCTCGCGCCCGTGTCCCTGGACCCCGGAGCCCAGTACGCGGAGGCCGCCCGGGCCCTGCTCGCGCTGTACGCCGAGCGCCGGGTAGCCCCCGAGGCCGCCCACGCCTCCCTGGGCGCCGACCCGCTGGGCCACGAGGCCCGGACGGGCGAGGCCCTGGACCTGGCGCGGGCCGCCGCGCTCGCCGCCGAGACGGCCGCCTGGCCGCACGTGCGCGCCCTGACCGTCGACGCCCTGCCGTACCACGAGGCGGGCGGCAGCGCCGCCGAGGAGCTGGGGCTCTCCCTGGCCACCGGGGTCGCCTACCTGCGCGCCCTCACCGAGTCGGGTCTGAGCACCGAAGCGGCCTTCGGCGAGCTGGAGTTCCGCTACGCCGCCACCGCCGACCAGTTCCTCACCATCGCCAAGCTGCGCGCCGCCCGCCGCCTGTGGGCCCGGATCGCCGAAGCCTGCGGAGCTCCGGCGGCCGGCGCACAGCGCCAGCACGCCGTGACCTCGCCGGTGATGATGACCCGCCGCGACCCGTGGGTGAACATGCTGCGCACCACCGTCGCCTGCATGGCGGCGGGCGTGGGCGGAGCCGACGCGGTCACCGTGCTCCCGTTCGACCAAGAGCTGGGCCTGCCCGACGCGTTCGCGCGCCGCATCTCCCGCAACACCTCCACGATCCTGCTGGAGGAGTCCCACCTGGCCCGGGTGATCGACCCGGCGGGCGGCTCGTACTACGTCGAGCAGCTCACCGACGAACTCGCCCACGCCGCCTGGGAGTTCTTCCAGACCGTCGAGAAGGCGGGCGGCCAGGCCGCCGCGCTGCGCTCCGGGCTGGTCGCCGAACGCCTCGCCGCCACCTGGGCCGCGCGCTCGAAGAAGCTGGCCACCCGGCGCGAACCCGTCACCGGAGTCAGCGAGTTCCCGCACCTGTCCGAGAAGCCGGTCGTACGGGAACCCGCTCCGGCCCCGCTCACCGGCGGATTGCCGCGCGTGCGGCGCGATGAGGCGTACGAGGCACTGCGCGCCCGCAGCGACGTACACCTGGCGGCGACCGGCGCCCGGCCGACCGTCTTCCTGGCGGCCCTGGGCCCGGCGGCCGCGCACACGGCCCGCGCCACCTTCGCCTCGAACCTGTTCCAGGCGGGCGGCATCACCCCGGTCCACGACCCGGTGTCGGTGACCCCGGAGACCGCCGCGGCGGCCTACGCGGCGAGCGGGGCCGACGGCATGGCCGTGCTGTGCTCCAGCGACGCGCTGTACGAGGAGCAGGCCGAGGCGGTGGCCGCGGCCCTGCGCTCGGCCGGCGCGACGACCGTGTTCCTCGCGGGCAGGCCCGGCACCGCCGCGGCGGCCGTGGACGAGTACGTCTTCGCCGGCTGCGACGCGATCGCCGTGCTGTCCTCCGTACTCGACCGGATGGGAGTCGCGTCTTGAGCACCGACCGCACCCCCCGCATCCCCGATTTCTCCGAACTCGCGCTGGACGGCGCGGCCCCGGCCGCCGGGTCCGAGGATCAGTGGCGCACCGCGCTGAAGGAGTCCACCGGCTCGGGAGCCGCCGAGCTGCTGTGGGAGACCCCCGAGGGCATCGGCGTACAGCCCCTGTACACGGGCCGCGACCTGGAGGGCCTGGACTTCCTCCAGACCTACCCGGGTGTGGCCCCGTACCTGCGCGGCCCGTACCCGACGATGTACGTCAACCAGCCCTGGACGATCCGGCAGTACGCGGGCTTCTCCACGGCCGAGGAGTCCAACGCCTTCTACCGGCGCAACCTCGCCTCCGGCCAGAAGGGCCTGTCGATCGCCTTCGACCTGCCCACGCACCGCGGCTACGACAGCGACCACCCGCGGGTGACGGGCGACGTCGGCATGGCGGGCGTGGCGATCGACTCGATCTACGACATGCGCCAGCTCTTCGACGGCATCCCGCTGGACAAGATGACGGTGTCGATGACGATGAACGGCGCCGTGCTGCCGGTCCTCGCCCTCTACATCGTGGCGGCGGAGGAGCAGGGCGTCTCCCCCGACAAGCTCGCCGGGACCATCCAGAACGACATCCTCAAAGAGTTCATGGTCCGCAACACCTACATCTATCCGCCGAAGCCCTCGATGCGGATCATCTCCGACATCTTCGCCTTCACCTCGCAGAAGATGCCCCGCTACAACTCCATCTCGATCTCCGGCTACCACATCCAGGAAGCCGGGGCCACGGCCGACCTGGAGCTGGCGTACACCCTCGCGGACGGCGTGGAGTACCTGCGGGCCGGGCAGGCCGTCGGCCTGGACGTGGACGCCTTCGCGCCGCGCCTGTCCTTCTTCTGGGCGATCGGCATGAACTTCTTCATGGAGGTGGCGAAGCTGCGCGCGGCCCGCCTCCTGTGGGCGCGCCTGGTCAAGCAGTTCGATCCGAAGAACGCCAAGTCCCTGTCCCTGCGCACCCATTCGCAGACCTCGGGCTGGTCCCTCACGGCGCAGGACGTCTTCAACAACGTCACCCGCACCTGCATCGAGGCGATGGCCGCCACTCAGGGCCACACCCAGTCGCTGCACACCAACGCGCTGGACGAGGCCCTCGCCCTCCCCACGGACTTCTCCGCCCGCATCGCCCGCAACACCCAGCTCCTGCTCCAGCAGGAGTCGGGCACCTGCCGCTCGATCGACCCGTGGGGCGGCAGCGCGTACGTAGAGAAGCTGACGTACGACCTGGCGCGCCGGGCCTGGCAGCACATCCAGGAGGTCGAGGCGGCCGGCGGCATGGCGCAGGCCATCGACGCGGGCATCCCCAAGCTCCGCGTGGAGGAGGCGGCGGCCCGCACGCAGGCCCGTATCGACTCGGGCCGTCAGCCGGTGATCGGCGTCAACAAGTACCGGGTGGCGACGGACGAGCAGATCGACGTCCTCAAGGTCGACAACTCCTCGGTCCGCTCCCAGCAGATCGCCAAGCTCCGGCGGCTGCGCGAGGAGCGCGACGAGGCGGTCACCCAGGACACCCTGCGGGCCCTGACGAACGCGGCCGAGCGCGGGGACGGCAACCTCCTCGCCCTGGCCGTCGACGCGGCGCGCGCGAAGGCCACGGTCGGCGAGATCTCGGACGCCCTCGAGAAGGTGTACGGGCGGCACGCGAGCCAGATCCGTACGATCTCGGGTGTGTACCGAACCGAGGCAGGCGAGTCCCCGTCCCTGGAGCGCACCCGTGCGCTCGTCGACCGGTTCGAGGAGGCGGAGGGCCGCCGCCCGCGCATCCTGGTCTGCAAGATGGGCCAGGACGGGCACGACCGCGGCCAGAAGGTGATCGCGACCGCCTTCGCCGACCTGGGCTTCGACGTGGACGTCGGCCCGCTGTTCCAGACCCCGGAGGAAGTGGCCCGCCAGGCCGTCGAGGCCGACGTGCACGTGGTCGGCGTCTCCTCCCTCGCCGCCGGCCACCTGACCCTCGTGCCGGCGCTGCGCGAGGCCCTCGCCGCGGAGGGCCGCGAGGACATCATGATCGTGGTTGGTGGGGTCATCCCGCCGGCGGACGTCCCCACGCTCCTGGAAATGGGCGCGACGGCGGTGTTCCCGCCCGGCACGGTCATCCCGGACGCGGCGCACGACCTGGTGACGCGGCTCGCCGCGGACCTGGGCCACGAGCTGCACGAGCTGTAGGGGCCGCCGTGCCGCCGCGGATCGACATCCCCGCCTACACGAAGGGCGTACTCGACGGGAAGCGCGCGTTCATCGCGCGCGCGATCACCCTCGTCGAGTCCACCCTGCCCGCGCACCGGGCCCTGGCCCAGAGCCTGTTGACGGAACTCCTCCCCCACGCGGGGCAGGCGCGCCGGATCGGCATCAGCGGTGTGCCGGGCGTCGGGAAGTCCACCTTCATCGACGCCTTCGGCACGCTGCTGACGGGCCTGGGCCACCGCGTGGCGGTCCTGGCGGTCGACCCCTCCTCCACCCGTACGGGCGGCTCCATCCTGGGCGACAAGACCCGCATGGAACGCCTCTCCGTGGACCCCGCGGCCTTCGTCCGGCCCTCCCCCTCGGCGGGGACGCTGGGCGGGGTGGCGAAGGCCACCCGGGAATCGATCATCGTGATGGAGGCCGCGGGCTACGACGTGGTCCTGGTCGAAACGGTGGGCGTGGGCCAGTCCGAAACCACGGTCGCCGGCATGGTCGACTCCTTCCTCCTCCTCTCCCTCGCGCGCACCGGCGACGGCCTCCAGGGCATCAAGAAGGGCGTCCTGGAACTGGCCGACGTCCTCGCCGTCAACAAGGCGGACGGCCCGCACGAGCGCGACGCGAAGGCGGCGGCACGCGAACTGTCCAGCGCGCTACGCCTGATGCACCCGGCCGACGCCGCGTGGACCCCACCGGTCCTGACGTGCAGCGCCCGGGAATCCACGGGCCTGGAGGAGGTCTGGAACCGCCTGGAACAACACCGCGTGCTCCTGGAAGCGGGCGGCCGCCTGGCGTCGAAGCGCGCGGCCCAGCAGGTGGAGTGGACCTGGTCGATGGTCCGCGACGAACTCCTGGAACGCCTCCGCTCGAACCCGGCGGTACGGGACCTCGCCCCGACCCTGGAATCAGCGGTCCGGGCGGGCACCCTGACCCCCACCCTGGCGGCGGACCACCTCCTGGCGGCCTTCACGGACTCCTGACGGGGAACCCCACCCGATCCAGCCCCGCCGGGCGCATCCAGCCCCGCCGGCGTTCGAGGCGCAGGGTCGGGGGCGGCCGAATCCAGCCCCGCCGGCGTTCGAGGCGCAGGGTCCGGGGCGGCCGAATCCAGCCCCGCCGGCGTTTGAGGCGCGGGGTCCGGGGCGGAGCCCCGGGAAACGGAGAAAGGGCGGGGCGGGGAGCAAGCCCCGCGCAGCGGCACCCCAGACCCCGCCCCGGAATCACGCACCCCCGGCCCGACCCGCCAGGGTCAGGACCCGCCAGGGTCAGGACCCGCCAGGGTCAGGCGGCAACCAGCACGGGCCCACCCGTGGCCAGCACCCGCCTCAACACCTGAACACGCTCCCCCACATCCCCCTCGGAGAGCAACGCCGCGAGCACCGCCACCCGCGCCTGCGGCGCCCGCAGCGTCCCCGTCGGCACGGCCCCGGCCGCGACCAGATCCACCGCACCCCCATGGGTGTAGATCTCCGTCACCGGCCCCGCCGCGACCCGCGTGGTCAACGCCACCAGCACGCCCTCCGCGACAGCCGCCTTCACCGCGTCGACGACCTCCGGCGTAGCGTTGCCCGCGCCCGTCCCGACCAGCACGATCCCCCGCGCCCCCGCCGCCACCGCGGCGTTCAGCAGCACCGCGTCACCGCTCACGTGGTGCATCACGACATCCACGCGCGGCGGCCCTTCCGGCGCCTCGGGCATCGCGGGCAACGCCAGGGGCTCGGGCCGCACCGGCGTCCGCAGCACGGTGACCTTGCCGAAGCCGACCTTCCCCAACAACTGCTTCGACGGGTCGGCAAAGGCATCGAGCGCCACGGCCTGCGTCTTCACGGTCCCGCGGGCCGCGTGCACCCGCCCCGCGAACGCGATCAGGACGCCGAGCCCGCGCGTGGTCGACGCGGTCAGCAGGGCATCGTAGAGATTGCCGGGACCGTCCCCGTCGGCCGCACCCATGGGCCGCTGCGAGCCGGTGAAGACCACAGAACGCTCATCACGATGATGCAGGTCCACCAGGAACGCCGATTCCTCCAGCGTGTCCGTGCCGTGCGTGACGACGATCCCGTCCACACCCGGATCGGCGAGTACCTCGTGCACGGTCCGCAGCAGGGTCAACTGGTGCGCGGTGGTCAGCCGGGGGCTGTTCACACTGAACAGATCGACGACCTCGACGCTCACACCCTCGGGCAGCGGCGCGGTCGCCATGACCTCGGCCCCGTCGGCATCGGCCGCGAAACCGGAACCCTGCCAGCGGCTGGCGATCGTCCCGCCGGTGCTGATCACGACGATGCGTCCCATGACCACGACCCTTCCTTCACACAGCCCGAAACGGCCCGTACAGATTTTCTACAAACGGCAATGGTAGGCCGATCTACGCGCAATGCGATTGCGATTTCCCCCCACCCTGTAACACAACCTGCGTGATAATTGCGCAATGGACGCCATTGACAAAGAAATCTTGCGCGAGCTCCAGGCCGACGGCCGGCTCAGCAACCAGGAGCTGGCCCAGCGCGTGGGCCTCACCCCCTCCCCCTGCATGCGCCGGGTCCGCCAGCTGGAAGAGGAAGGCATCATCCAGGGCTACCGCGCCGTGATCTCCCCCGAAGCGGTGGGCCGCGGCTTCGAGGTCCTGGTCTCCGTGGAGGTCCGCCGCGACCGCGAGGCCGTCGAAGCCTTCGAAGCCGCCCTCCAGAACATCCCCGACGTCATCGAGGCCTACCGCCTCTTCGGCAGCCCCGGCTGCCTCCTGCGCATCGCGGTGGCGGACCTCCGCGCGTACGAACGCCTCTGGATCGAAAAACTCACGGCCCTCTCGGGCGTCACGGAGGTCAACTCCCAGATCATCATGAAACGCATCAAGGAACACACGGGCCTGCCGGTCTGACCATGAAGAGCGGGGTTCGCGCACGACGATCGTCCCGTTCCGTCGGAAAGCGGGGCGGCGAGGGTCAGCGGTCATGCAATCTGTCCCTATTCGTTCGCGCGAGCCGCGGCCGCAGCACCAACCGAGGGGGAGCCATGCAGGCGAAGGAGACCCTGTTCGCCGATCTCGTACAGGGGAGGGCCCAGCAGTTCCAGGTGCCCCTGTACCAGCGGACGTATTCCTGGACGGAGAAGCAGCTGAAGCAGCTGTGGAGCGACATCCTGGAACAGGTCGAGCTGGTCGAGTCCGGGGAGCAGGGGAGCACGCACTTTCTCGGCTCCGTCGTCCTCGCGCCCTCCCCGCAGAACGAGGCGACCTTCCCCCGCTGGCTCGTCGTCGACGGTCAGCAGCGGCTGACCACGCTCTCCCTCGCCCTGGCGGCGATCCGGGACCACATCGCCGACGCCCGGCCCGACGAGGCCGAACGCATCGACGAGGAATACCTCATCAACAAGCGCAAGAAGGGTGACGACCACTTTCGCCTGCTGCCGACCCAGGCCGACCGGTCCCAGTTCGCCACACACATCCGTGGCCCCAGGAGCACGTCGGTCGGAGGCAGCGTCGCCGACGCCTACAAGTTCTTCCGCCGCAAGCTCGTCGCGGCCGAGGATCCGGCGGCTCCGCAGGACGTATTCCGGATCGAGCAGGCCATCACCTCCCGCCTCACGATCGTGGCCGTGACCGCCGACCACGGCGACAACGTGCACCGCATCTTCGAGTCCCTCAACAACACGGGCCTCAAGCTCAGCCAGGCGGACCTGCTGCGCAACTACCTGTTCATGCGGCTGCCCGACCGAGGTGAGCACGTCTACGAGACCCACTGGCTGCCGCTGCAGGCAAGTCTGGGCAATGACGAGCTCGAACAGCTCATGTGGCTGCGCCTCGTACTCGACGGGGACGACCGGGTCCGCCGCCAAGACCTCTACACGGCTCAACAGCACCGGTTCGAACGCGGGGACACGAGCGAGGCGGCCATCGAGGCCTACATCCGGGAACTGCACCGCCACGGCCCTCTCTTCCGGCGGCTGCTCCACCCCGAGGAGGAGCCGGACGAGGCGGTCCGCGCCCATCTGCGCCGCCTGAACGACTGGCAGGCCCAGGCCACTTATCCGGCGCTGATGCTGCTCCTAGACCGGCGGGAGAGAGGGGAACTCGATTCCTCCGAAACGGCCCGGGCCCTGTCGTACGTCGAGAGCTTCCTCGTCCGTCGGATGATCTGCCGACTGCCGACGAACAACCTCAACAGGATCTTCCAGGCCGTGCCCGGACAGCTTCCGCGCGATATGCCCGTAGCCGACGGACTGCACCAGCTCCTCTCCGCCGACAACCGATTCTGGCCCGGCGACGAAGAACTGCGCGAGAAGATCCGAACGGCTCCGTTCTACCAGTACGGGCGCTGGCACCAGCGCAAGGCGGTGCTTCAGCGTCTGGAGGAGAGTCACGGGCACCCCGAACCGGTGGACTTCACCGCCGCCCAGCTCACCATCGAGCACGTCATGCCGCAGTCGCCCGGCGACGAGTGGCTCCGAATGCTGAGCGAGGACGCCGATGACGGGGAGAGCGCGGGGGACCTGCACACCCGACTACAACACACCCTCGGGAACCTGACTCTCACCGCGGTCAACTCGGAGCTTTCGAACCATCCGTTCGAGCGCAAGCAGGACCTACTCCAGGGCAGCCATCTGGAGATGAACCGCCGTATCGCCGCGACCGACCGCTGGGGTGCGAAGGAGATACTTGCCCGTGCCGACGAGCTCGCCGACCGCGCGGTGAGTCTGTGGCCGGCGCCATTGCGGGGAGTCGGCCGGGCGGAGCGCAGCCGGGACTGGCAACTGGCTCACGAGGTGCTCGCGGCCCTCCCCCACGGCACCTGGACCTCCTACGGCGACCTCGCCGCCTTCATCGGGTCCGGCGCCCAGGCCGTCGGCAACCACCTGGCCGACACGCCTGGGGTCGATCATGCGTACCGGGTCCTGACGGGTGACGGGAAGGTGGCCGACGGCTTCCAGTGGGGCCCCCAGGACGCGGGAGGGGACGTCCGCGCCCGGCTGACCGCCGACGGCATCCACTTCACGGCGAGCGGAGCGGCCGACCCCGCTCAGCGCCTCACGGCGGACGACCTCGCGCTGCTGGCCGCCGGCACCGACGACGACGTGGACGGAGAGGGCACCGAGCAAGGTGCCGGCGAAGACGCCCAGGGCGAGGAGACGCGGGCCGCGCGCTTCCTCCGGCAACTCTCCGCCGACGACTCCTCCGAGACGGTCGAGGCGGTACGCGACCTCTTCGCCCGCTGGCAGGTACTCGGTGGCTGGATCGGCTACGGATCGGGCCGCGTCACCACGAGCGCGTTCTTCATGCTCGGCGACGCGGGTGCTCCGGGCAGCGGCATCTGGCCTCTCACTCTCTACCCGGGCAGCGGGCGCGGTGGCACGGCGGAGGTGGTCTTCCAGCACCTCGCGGCCCGGGAGCCGTTCACCGACCGCGCGCTGCGTTCCGAACTCCTGCGGCGTCTCAACGAACTGGACGGCATCGACATCCCCGAGGGCAAGCTGGAGCTGCGCCCCAACGTCCGGCTGTCGCTCCTGGGGAACGGCACCAACCCCGAGTCCCTCTCCAAAACCCTGGCGTGGTTCAAGGACCACTGGGACAGCCGGGACACGGCCTGAGGCCGCGGCGGGCGCTCCCGCCCCGCACGGTGCCTGCGACCAGGTACAGCAGATAGCGAAACGCTGCTGGAGGCGGTATCCGGCCAAGGCGCAGGGGACCCGCCCCCGACCGGGCCATACGCCGGACACCGCCGATACCCTTGGCGCGTACGCGCGCGAGCATCGGTAGATCTTCAAGGGTGGGACCAGAGTGAACACAACGCCGCTGAGCCCGGACGATCCGGCCGAGCTGGGCGGGTTCACGCTGCTTGGACGAATCGGCCACGGCGGCATGGGCCAGGTCTATCTGGGCGAGTCCGCCGCAGGTGAGGCCGTCGCGGTGAAGGTCATCAAGCCGACGGTCGTCGACTCGGAGACCCGGCAGCGGTTCGCCCAAGAGATCGAGGTGCTCAAGACGGTCTGGGGGCCGCGCGTCGCGGCGTTCGTGAAGGCCGACACGGAGTCGGAGCAGCCGTGGCTCGCGACCGAGTACGTGGAAGGCCCGGACCTGCGCCGGCTCCTCGATACGCGCGGAGTCCTCTCGCCCCTGGCGGCCGCTTCGCTCGGAGCCACCCTGGCCGAGGCGCTGGCCGGGGTCCACGGCCAGGGACTGCTGCACAGGGACCTCAAGCCGGCGAATATCCTGCTCGGCCCCAACGGGCCCAAGATCATCGACTTCGGCCTCGCCGTCTTCGCCGAGTCCAGCGCCTCCCTCACCGCCCCGAACATGGTGATGGGCACACCGGCCTGCATGTCCCCGGAGCAGGCGAACGGGGAGAAGCCGCTGACGGCTCCCGTGGACGTGTACGCCCTCGGGGCCGTACTGCTGTACATGACCACCGGCCATTACCCGTACCAGGCCGACCACGTGCAGGTGCTGTTCAGCCACATCGTCAATCCCGACAAGGCACCCGACCTGTCAGGAGCCCCCGCTGAACTGACCGGCCTCCTGTCGTCCATGCTGCAGTACGGGCAGCAGGACCGTCCGACGATGGCCGGGGTGGTCTCCGAATGCGTGGAGGTCATCAAGTCACACGGAGTGTCGGTAGCCCACGCACGCCGGCAGCTGACCTCTCTCGCGGCGGTCGGGTACCAACCGCCGGAGCCCAACCCGGCACCGGCCCCCGTCCCGCCGACGACACAGACCGCGGCCTTCGCGGAGGCCGGCACCCTCCCGGTCCCGGCCCCGCACGCCAACCCGACGACGCTCGCTCCGACTGTCCCGCTCCCGCAGCAAGCCGGACCGGCTCACTCTCCGGGCTACACCCCCACCGTCGCGGAGACCGCTCCGGACTCGGAGCCCGCGGCCGGTTCCGCACCGCAGCCCGTGGCCGCGTCCACGCCGCCTGCCGGCCCGCGCCGTTCGGCCGCCGCGCGCAGGATCGCGACCCAGCTACGCGAGACGTACGCGTCGACTGCCGCGTTCTGAGCGGACCGCGGCCCACGGCCCGAGGGCGGGTCGGGCAGAGGGGACCGTCGCCCCTTATCCCGGGCCACGGGCCACGGGCCACACGAAGATTTACACAGTTCAGCAGCTACCAGGAGGTACCGCGGGTGACCGCCCAGCAGTCCAGCCCGCCATCCGGCCAGGGCGAAACCGGCACGAGTCTCCCTCCCGGCGCCCAGATCGTCGTGCGCGACGAGGAATGGCTGGTCAAGAACGTCACCCGGACCGACCACGACGGTGACCGCATCGAGGCCGTCGGGATCTCCGAGTTCGTCCGCGACCAGGAGGCCGTGTTCTTCACCGGCCTGGAGCGCACGCGCGACGGCGAACCGGGCATCGAGCTGATGGACCCCGCCAAAACCACGCTGATCAGCGACGACTCCCCGAACTTCCGCCGCAGCCGGCTCTTCCTGGAAGCGATCCTCCGCAAGACCCCGCTGCCCCAGTCCGAGCGCGGCCTGGCCCTCGCCGACAGCTTCCTGCTCGACCCTCTCCCCTACCAGCAGCGGCCGGCGCAGCTCGCGCTCTCCGGACGCAACCTCCGCCCCCGCATGCTCATCGCCGACGTCGTGGGCCTCGGCAAGACCCTCGAGATCGGCCTCACCCTCGCGGAGCTGATCCGCCGCGGGCGGGGCGAGCGCATCCTCGTCGTGACCCCGCAGCACGTCTTGGAGCAGTTCCAGCACGAGCTGTGGACGCGATTCGCGATTCCGCTCATCCGGCTCGACTCCGCGGGCATCGAGCGGATCCAGCGCGAGATCCCGGCGGGCCGCAACCCCTTCACGTTCTTCAAGCGCGTGATCGTCTCCATCGACACCCTCAAGAACACCGATCAGTACAAGCACCACCTGGAGCACATCCGGTGGGACGCCGTCGTCATCGACGAGTCGCACAACCTGATCAACCGCGGTTCGCTCCGCAACCAGCTCGCACAGCTCCTCGCCCCGCAGACCGACGCCCTCATCCTCGCCAGCGCCACCCCGCACAACGGCAACGCCCGCTCCTTCGCCGAACTGATCGCGCTACTGGACCCCGCGGCGATCCGTGACCCCGAGCGCTACTCGGCCGACGACATCAAGCACCTCTTCATCCGGCGCACCAAGGTCAGCGCCGAGGTACGGGAGAAGATGTCCGGCCAGTGGGCCGAACGGGGTCGCTCCGAGTCGGTGCGCTGCGCTGCCACCCCGGCCGAGGAGAAGATCTTCGAGGAACTCGCCCAGGTCTGGCTGCCCACCGAGAGCCGCTCGGTGAGCGAGGTCCCGCTCTTCCCGTACACCCTGCTGAAGTCCTTCCTCTCTTCCCACGCCGCCCTGGGCTCGACGGTCGAGACCCGCATCAAGACGCTGGAGAAGAAGGACGCCCCGAGCACGACGGGCGCCGAACTGGCCGCTCTCCACCGGCTCCAGGAGCTGACGGCCGGTCTGACCGATCAGGATTCAGCCAAGTTCACCGCTCTCGTCGAGCAGCTGAAGGAAATCGGAGTCGGGCCTCGCAGTGAGACCCGGGTCGTGGTCTTCTCCGAGCGCGTCCAGACCCTGGAGTGGCTGCGGTCCGCCGTACCGGCGGCCCTCGGCTTCAAGGGCAAAGCCCTTGAAGAAGCAGCCCGGGTCATGCACGGCGGACTCTCCGACGAGCAGCAGATGCAGTGCGTCGAGGACTTCGGCCTCGCCGACGCACCCGTACGCATCCTCTTCACCGGCGACGTCGCCTCCGAGGGCGTCAACTTGCACCGCCAGTGCCACCAGCTCATCCACTACGACGTCCCCTGGTCGCTGATCCGCATCGAGCAGCGCAACGGCCGTATCGACCGCTACGGCCAGACCCACAAGCCGCAGTTCCGCGCCCTGATCCTGACCAGCGAGGTGGACGGCGCGAAGGACGACCGTACGGTGGCCGAGCGGCTCCTGGAACGCGAGGACGAGGCGCACCGCTCGCTCGGCACGGCGGAGGCGGTCTCCGGCCTGTACCGCGCGGAGGCCGAGGAGAAGTCGCTGATCCAGGACCTGCTCAAGGGCCGTACGGTCGACGAGTCCCTCCAGCACACCGCAGAGGAGGCGGGCGGGGCCGACGACTTCCTGGCCGACTTCTTCGCCCAGGTCGACGACACCGCCGAGGCCGCTGGGACGCCCGACTCCGACGCGTCCGCACCGGACGAGTCCTCGGCCCCGCCGAAGGCTGACGTCCCCCGTCTCTTCACGACCACGCGTGAGTTCGTCGACGAGGCGGTGCGGGAGGTCTACCCGGACGCCCAGCAGACCCTCGGGATGGACCGCGACCCGGAGAACGGCCTGATCTCCTTCAAGCCGCCGGTGGACCTGGTGCACCGGCTCAAGGCGCTGCCGCCCGACTACCGTCGCGAGCAGCGCCTGAGCGAGCGCCTGTTGGTCACCCTCAACCGGAAGCTCGCCGACCGCTCCCTCGTACGGGCCCGCGAGTCCGGCACCTCCAGCTGGCCGGAGATCTCCCTGCTCACCGATCTCCACCCGGTGGTGGAGTGGTTGACCGACAAGGTGCTGGTGAAGCTGGGCCGCCAGGAGGCCCCGGTCATCACGGCCGACGTCGAGGCGCCCGTGTACCTCGTACAGGGCATCTACTCCAACGCCCTGGGCCGCCCCACGGTCGTGAAGTGGATGGCCGTCACGGGCGACGAGGTCACGGACGACATGGTGGGGATACTGCGCGAGGCGGGCATCGGCCCGACAATGGCCAACCCGTTGCAGCGCCACGACCTGGACGGCCTGCGGGCCGGCATCCCGGCGGCCCTGGAGACGGCCGAGGCTTTCCTCTCGCTCCACAGCTCCGAATGGGACAAGGCTCTCCTCGCCCCGATCGAGGAGTACCGGCAACGCCTGGGCAAGTGGGAGCAGCCCACCCTCGCGGGCGAGGAGACGAAGGACGACCTCTCCCGCCTCGCCGACTCCCTGCTGACGACGGGCCGCCCGATGCTGCGCGTGCTGGCCGTCCTCGATTCCGCCCACGGCTCCGCCGCACAGGCCTAGGAGAATCCCCATGACGTACGACTCCCTGGTCAACCGCGGCGAGTACTTCTCCGCGCACTACCTGGCCGAGGTCTTCCCGAAGGACCTCAAGTCCGGCCTGCTGGCGGCTTGGAAGACCCGCGAGGAGGAGGTCAAGTCCTCGGACGACGAACGGGAACCAGCCGCGGAGGCACTCCCGGTCACTCCCCGCCTGGGCCTGCGCACTCTGCGCCGCCCGTACTTCCGTACGCGCGCCTTCTTCGCGGAGGCGGCCGGTACGGCCGACGATGCGACGACGTACGACTCCCCGGACTGGCGTGAGCGGGCGACCTCGCTCAACGCCTCGGTCCTCCGCTCCCTGGGCTACGACGCCAAGCCGCAGACCCTCACGGTCGTGCGCGCGGACCACACGTACGAGATTCCGGTCGCCCACGCCGAAACGGGCCTGGTGGCGGTCGACTGCGGCTGGGCGGCCGAACCGGACGCAGCCCTGGACCCGGAGGGCCCCGGCCGCCTCCTCGCCCCCATCTCCCTGGATGCATCCGCATCCCTCCGTACGGGCTCGAAGCTGGCGTCGTTCCTCTTCGCGAGCGAGGACGCACCGCGGTACGTGCTGCTCCTGGCCGGCGGCGTAATCGTGTTGGCGGACCGGGCGGCATGGGGCGAGGGCCGCTACTTGGCGGCCTCCCTCGACACGGCTCTGGACCGCAATAACACCAAGGATGGCCAGGAACTCGACACCCTGGCAGCCCTGTTCGGCGCGGACTCGCTGCGGACCCCGGAGGAAGGCGGCGAGAACCCTCTGGCCGGGCTCGTCGACAAGTCGACGAAGCACGCGGTGGGTGTGTCCTCGGAACTCCGGGACGGCTTGCGCGAGTCGGTGGAACTGATCGCGAACGAGGTTCTGGAGCGGATCACCAGCCATGAGGGCGTCCGCCTGGAGGACGTGAAGGAGCTCCCGGAACTCTCCCAGCAGCTCACCCGCGAGTCGCTGCGGTACCTGTACCGCATCCTCTTCCTGCTGTACGCAGAGGCCCGCCCCGAGCTGGGCATCCTCCCCTCCGACTACCCGGAGTACCACCAGGGATACGGCCTGGGCCGCCTCGGCGAACTGGTCGCGGAGCGCGACCTGGTGGGCGAGAAGGCTCGGGAGGGCGTGTACCTGTACGAGTCCCTGGACCTGCTCTTCAGCAAGGTCCAGGAGGGCTACCGGCCGCGGCGCACGCACGGGGTCGGTGTCAAGGAGCCGGAGGACATCGGCCTCCGCTTCGAACCCCTCCACTCGAAGCTCTTCGAACCGGAGTCGATCCGCCTGATCGGTGCGGAGTCGGTACGCGACCCCCGCCACGACGACGATATGGACAGCGAGCACCGCTACCTGGACACCCGCCTCCGCAACGCGACCCTGTACAAGGTCCTGCGGAAGCTGATGCTGACCCGGGGCAAGAAGGGCGAGCGCGGCGGCTTCATCTCCTACGCGCAGCTCGGCATCAACCAGCTGGGCGCTGTGTACGAGGGGCTGATGTCGTACGCCGGCTTCATCGCGGGCGAGGAGCTGTACGAGGTCGCGAAGAACGGCGACCCGAAGGACGGCTCGTGGCTGATCCCGGCCTCGAAGGCCGACGAGTACGCGGACGCGGTCTTCGTGCGCCGCCGCGACGAGGAGACGGGTGCCGATGTCCGGGTCCGGTACCGCCCGGGGTCGTTCGTCTACCGCCTCTCGGGTCGCGACCGTCAGACCTCGGCGTCGTACTACACCCCGGAATCCCTGACGAAGGTCACGGTCCAACTGGCGTTGCAACACCGCCTGGACCAGGACGACACGATCACGGAAGCCCGTGAACTCCTGGACTGGAAGATCTGCGAGCCGGCCCTGGGCTCGGGCGCGTTCCTCAACGAGGCCATCAACCAGGTAGCGGTGGAGTACCTCCGCCGACGCCAGGACGAGACCGGCCAGGCGATCGACACGGAGCAGTATCCGATCGAGCTCCAGAAGGCCAAGGCGTACATCGCCCTGCACAACTCGTACGGCGTGGACCTCAACTCGACGGCAGTCGAGCTGGCGGAGGTCTCTCTGTGGCTGAACACCATGCACCCCGGCATGGAGGCCCCGTGGTTCGGCCTCCACCTGCGCCGCGGCAACTCCCTGATCGGCGGCCGCCGTGAGATCTACTCGGCGGACCGCCTGAAGAAGGGCGGCTGGCTGGGCACCACCCCGGAACGCTTCCCCCTCACGGAAGCCGCCTCCGGCCTCCCCTCCGGATCCGTCCACCACTTCCTCCTCCCGGCGAAGGAGTGGGGCGCGGTAGCGGCCGAGAAGGAGGCGAAGGCCCTCGCTCCGGATGAAGCGAAGGCCCTGGCCGCCTGGCGCAAAGCGATCACGAAGTCCCCGTCCGCCAAGCAGACGACCCGCCTCCAAGGCCTTGCACGCCGGGCGGAGTACCTGTGGCAGCTGGTGGTCCGCCGCCTGGAGATCTCGGAACGCGACATCAGCCGCAAGATCGACGTCTGGGGAGCCGACCCGGAATGGCTCCACCAGCCGATCGAAGCGGTCCAGCGTGAGGATGTCCTGGCCGACCTTGAGGCGGTGGACACCCCTTACTGGCGCCTGAAGACCCTGATGGACGCGTGGTGCGCCCTGTGGTTCTGGCCGGTCCAGGAGGCTTCTCTCCTCGATGGCACGAACCCCCGCTACCGCCACGCGGCGGAACTGGCGGAGCAGTCGGCGGCCTACGATGTGGTGGTAGCTGACCCGCAGGACGAGGACACCAGCGTCCTGCAGTCCTGGGAGGAAGACGCTCTCCCCGGCTTCGACGTCGAGGCCAAGCAGCTGTCCCTCACCCAGGAGGCGGTGGACAAGCGCCGCATGGGCCGCCGCAAGGAGGCCATCACCGAGCAGCGCCGCGCGGTCATCCCCCTGGCGAACCTGGACGACTGGCTCGACTTCGCGGAGTCGCTGCTGGGCACGCAGGATGTCCCGTCCGAGTCCTTGGTCGCCGCGTTCGAGTCCCTGACAGAACTGACCCCCTACGAAGACGCCCTCCCGGACCTCATGGGCATGGACCGCAGCTACTGGCTGGAGTCCCGCTTCCCCTGGGCGGCCCACTCGAAGGACATCGCCACCCAACAGGGTTTCTTCCACTGGGAGCTGGAATACGCCCAGGTGTTCGAGCAAGGTGGGTACGACCTCCAGGTCGGCAACCCACCCTGGGTAAGGCCACGGTGGCAAGAGGACTTGGTCCTGGCGGAGCTTGATCCTTGGTTCGCTCTGACCGAGAAGTCAGGTGCCACAGAATGGCGGCTGCGTAAGACAGAGTTGCTGGGTTCAAGGCAACTCGACTACTGCCTTGAAGAATTGGCCACCAATGTCGGCATCGTGACAACACTAGGGTCGACTGCCACCTACCCGATCCTGACAGGCACTCAGCCAGATCTATACCGCGCTTTCATGTGTCGCACATGGCAACACATCAACGGATCCGGGACCATCGGCCTAGTGCACCCCGATACACATTTCTCCGGAGTCAAGGAAGGAACCCTACGTTCCAGCGCATACTCCCACCTGCGCGTGCACGCCGGGTTCATCAACGAGGCCAACTGGGCATTCCCTCACCCCGTTGGCCACACCACGGCATTCGGAGTTCATGTCTATGGACCGCGCAAAACCATTGGATTCACCCACCTGAGCAACCTCTACGGAGCCACGGTAGCAACACAGTCACTGACTCACGACGGACACGGGGAGCTCCCCGGCGTGAAGAGGGACGGGGCCTGGGATCTTCGACCTCATCGCGAGCGCGCGGTATTTGTGGACTCCGACCTTCTCAATGCCTGGCAGAAGCTCGGCGGAGACACCTCTATCGCCTCGGATCAAGCACCCCTCCTGTACCCCGTGACAACCGCAGAGAGTGGCGCCATTCGAGCACTTTCTTCCACCACCATGCGACTTGGCGACCTGACTCATTGGATCACCTCCGGACATCACGAGAAGTCCGCAAAAGACAAAGGCCAGATCCACTGGCACACGGGCGTCCCGGCATCCCATGATGATGCCGTAATGCAAGGGCCCCACATCGGCATCTCCAATCCATTTTCCAAGCAGCCCAATATTCCCTGCCGAACACATCTGGACTGGGCATCCATCGATGCCACGACCCTCGCCGAAGATGCATCTCTCCGCACAAACTATGAACGATCGAGCAGTCGAGAGGACTTCAACTCCTCCCTGGATTCATGGAACGACGCACCTTACACGCGCCGCTACCGATCCACATGGCGACGCCGTATCGACCCTAAGAGCACAGAGCGAAGCCTCTTCGTAGCACTCATCCCTCCGGGCCCTTCGCACGTCAATGCTCTGCAATCGATGGCTCTCGCAGAGAACCGGGACACGGCACTGACCGTTGGATTCTGGTCTTCGCTGCCCCTCGACTACCTCCTTCGGATCACTGGGCGAACTGACCTCCAGGTCGCGGAAGCCAGAAAGATGCCCGTCCCGACAGCCGAACACCCCCTTGCCACTCCACTCCTCGTCCGAACTTTGCGTCTCAACTGCCTGACCAACCTCTATGCCCCTCTCTGGCAAGAGCTGTTCCACCCCACATGGCCCGGGTACGAGGGATGGGCCCACGCCTGGCCGAAGCTCGCCCCGCTGGGAGAGCACCTCACAAGTGGCTGGGCGTACGACACCCCACTCCGCACGGAGTACGAACGCCGGGCCGCTCTCGTCGAGCTCGACGCACTCGTGTCCGTCTGGCTCGGGATCGCCGCTGATCAGCTCGTCGCGATCTACAAGTCCCGCTACCCCGTCCTCTTCGACTACGAGTCGGAGATGTACTTCGACGCGAACGGCCGCAAGATCGCCCGGAACCACAACACCTACGGGCACGGCCAGACCAAGGAGACCTACCCAGCGCTCCTCGACCACCTGGACAACCCGGCCAGCGTCCCGCCGCCCGAAGGGTACACCGCACCCTTCTACAAGGCCGACCGGGAGACCGAGATGCGGGCCGCGCACGCACACTTCTCCGCTCGGCTTGACGCGGAGATCGCCGCCGGCCGGTGGGCGCCGCCCGTGAAGGCTGACGCTTAGAAAGACGAACGGGCCGCGCCAACCGAGGTTGGTGCGGCCCGCGTTGTCGTGCAGGTCAGTGCGACGCGAAGGCGACGAACGTCGCCCACTGCCCCGCAGCGAAGCTCAGCATCGACCCTGCCTTGTTCTTCGAGTCGCGGACGTGAACCGAACCCACGGCGGTTGCCACCTCCACGCACTCGCCGCCCTCTTCGCTGCTGTAGCTGCTCTTCCTCCACACCAGCCGAAGCGGTTCCTGCGAAGCTTCGTGCACGCTCATCGTTCTCCCAGCACCTTCTCGATGTACGCCATTGACTCCTGCGGCGCGAGCGCCTGCGCGCGGAGGATGCCGTACTTCACCTCAAGAGCCCGAACTCGGGGACGCTCCGTATACAGGCGGCTCAGGTTCTGTACCTCCACGTACGCGATCCTGCGCCCTTCTGTCGTCTCGATCAAGGTGAACGGACCAGCAAGGCCAGCATTCTCCTCCTTGTCCAGGGGCATGACCTGGATCTCGACGGATGGCCGCTGTCCGACGAGGAGCATCTGTTCCAACTGACCCCACAGAACACGGTTCCCACCGATGGGGCGCCGCAGAATCGACTCGTCGATGACGAAGCTCACCAAGGGCGATGGGCGCCGACTGAAGATCTCCTGCCGGGCCAGTCGCGCCGCTACTCGATGCTCCACAACATCATCGTCGAACGGCGGGCGCATCACCCCGAAAACCGCCCGCGCATACTCCTCGGTCTGCAACAGCCCCGGCACCGCCTGCGTCGCATACACGTGCAGCTCTACCGCCCCCGCCTCCGACCTCGCCGCGTCGCGGAAGAACGCCGGGTACTGCGCCCGCGCAACCTCCTCCTTCATCTCCTTCAAGATGCCGCGCGCCCCGAGCACCTCGTCCGCCTGGTCGATGAACTTAGGCGGCGGGATACGCCTCCCCTGTTCGTACGCCGCGATGGTCGACGCCGAGTACCCCGTCATCGCCCCGAACTCCGACCGCTCCAGCCCCGCCCACTCCCGGAACCGCTTCAACTGCCGTCCGAAGACGTACAGGATGCCCGCCCCCGACTCGGCCTCGTACCCAGCCTCCGGCTGCTGCTGATGGTCCATGGTCCGCGCCTCCCGCGCCCAACGCGCCGGCCGTCCCGCCGGTCACGCCCCGTACCGCCGACACCCTCCGCACCGACGCGTACAGCCCGCGCCCGTCAGTGCGTCACTCCTGGTCAACGTTACTCACGCAACGCCACCGTTGGCCGCATGAAGCCCACAACTCCCCCCACCCAATCCGCCGCCGAATTCCACGCTCCCGCCCAGGAGTTCGACATGCGTTTCACTTCCACCCCACGCGGCGCACGACTCGCCCGCCGCCTCGTCTCGCACCGCCTTCACGAGTGGGGCCACCCCTACGGCACGACCACCAACGACACTGTCACCCTCATCGCCGCCGAGCTCACCGCGAACGCCGTACGCCACGGCCACCTCCCCGGCCGGGACTTCCACCTCCGCCTCACCGTCAACACCGACGCCACCCTCATCCGCATCGAGGTCATCGACACCCGAACCGAGCGCACGCCCACGCTCACCGCCCCCGAACCGGACGCCGAAGCCGGCCGTGGCCTGGTCCTCGTAGCGGCCCTCGCCACCCGCTGGGGCACCACACCCCGTCAAGGCTCCCCCGGGAAGACCGTCTGGGCTCAACTCGCTGTCAGTGGTCAGGTACAGACTGACTCCGTACGTGTCACCTGACCGGGAAGTTGTCTTCATTGGCCAAGAGCAAGCAGCGCCAGGCCCACTGGCGTGTCGGGTACCTCTTCGTTCACGGCATCGGAAACCAGAAGCCGGGCACCACCCTGGAGTGGGGCAGAAGAGCATCTTCACCGCCCTCCAGGACGTGCACAGCGCGCAGGTCCTGTCCTGGGAGAACCAGCCCCTGGTGGCCTCCCCCGAAGATGCCGCAACCCGGCACGCCGAGGTCGTCGTCTCCCTCGGCGGCACGCGCCACCGCGCACTGTTCGCCGAGGCCCTCTGGGCCGACAAGTTCACCGAACTGGGCCGGCCATCCCTCAGGCGAACGCTGACATTCCTTCTCGCGAGCCTTCCGCTTCTCTTCTGGGTGGTCGGACCCGACCGGCGCGATCTGCGGGTGCTCACCTCACCCTCCCGCGGGCTTCAGGGCCAGGTCGAGGGTTCGCTCGCGCAGATGAGACTGCTGTGGCGGCTCCTCACCTTGGCCGTCATCTCGACCGCGCTCGCCTTCGGCATCCTGATGGCGGCACGCAGCCTGCTGGTTTCGGCGCTGCTCCTCAGCCTGCTGGCCCTGTTGGTCCGTTCTCGCCGCAACCTCCTGTGGCACGTCCGGGTCGCCGCCGTCGACGAAGCTCGAACGCAGCTACTCCTCGTGCACCTCCACCGGAAGCTGGCTTGGATGGAGCGCCACTGCGACGAGGTGGTCGTCGTCGCCCACTCGCAGGGCGGCTACCTCATGCACCGGGTGCTGTCCCCCACGGCCGGCCAGCGGCACCCGAAGGTCCGGCGGTTCATCGGAGTCGGCTCGGGCCTCAAACCGATCAGCCTGCTCAAGACCTTCGACAACAGCGGCATCGGCCCCGGCTTGTGGGCTCTTGCGGGTCTCGTCCCCGGGTTGCTGTGGGGTTTCGGTCCCTGGACGTGGCAGCCCTTTGGATGGGTCTCCCAGGGCCTCCTGCGGGGGGCCTATCTGGCCCTACAGACAGCGCTCACACCCATGGCCTTCCTCGGTGACGCACGCGTCGCGGAACTTCAGCGCGAGACCGTTGCCGCAGAGCTGCACCGGTTCTTCACGGCCATGCCCAGCATGCATCTCGACCTCGCCCACTGGGTCGCCATCACCGTGTCGGTCGCTATGGCATGCCTGCTCACACGGCTGAACCGCGCCGCCTTGCAGGCCCGCCCGCCGTACCCACTCGACCTCGACCACCACCGCCGCCGCATCGAATGGCGTGAGTACAGCAGCCCTCACGACATGGTCGGCCGGATGCTGGGGCCCACGCTCCCCGACGAGGTCGAGCAGCCGTGGATCGCCCCCGTCGGCCAGCCACTCACCGACCACACGCTGTACTTCCACCGCACAGGCATCCTTCCCCGCCGTCTCGCCGCCGATCTGCTGGGGGATCTCGGTCTAAAGGCGGAGGCGGACCGCTGGGACCAGGCGGTGACCTGGCTCGATGATGCCCGGCGCCGGCAAGGAACACGCCGGCGTGCCCTGCACGGGCTGTTGATCGGGACCTTCGCCACTCTGCTCGCGGCGCCCAGGCTGTTCGACAGACCGTCCATCCTCCTCGCCTACCTGCGCGCTTGGCTGCCTCTCTCCCTCCTGCTGCTCGGGCTCACCGTTCTCTTCAGCCTGCTGGCCCACCGGTCCGCGGGCAGAGGAGCCCGGCGTTTCACGGCTTCCCTGACCGGGGCCGCACCTACGCGGCGCGATCGCTGGCGCGTGCGAATCGTGCCGCCCGTGCCAAGCCTCCTGCCAACCGTTGCCACAGCGACCGGAGGGCTGGTCGCCGTGTACAGCACGGTCCGGTTCTTTCTGGCCACCCGCACATACGGCGATGCCCACGTCTGGCAGGGCTACCCACTGCTCGTGCCCATGGGGGCCGGCCTGCTGCTCGTCGCCTGCGCCTCCGCCGCCGGGTACCCGGTACGGGCCCGCTGGTACCTGGTGATCGCCGTACTGGGTTGCCTGGCCCTGTACGCAGCTCCGGCGCCCGCTGCCATCAGCTCACCCTGGGAGCTCCGCCCCGAAGGGACGCTGCTCGGGACCCTCGGGGTGTGCCTGTTCGTAGGCCTGGCAGGCTCCCTTCACGCACGCTTGAGAGCAATCGATCTAACGGCGCAGGAGTGAGGCAGAATCGGGACGGGTCGATGGCACATCACTCCTACGAGGGAACGGAAGCGAAGACATGTCACCGGAGGACAGCGGCAGCAACCGTGCACCCAACTCGAAGGATCAGCTCTCTCTCTACGGCCGCTATCTCGACGAATCGGCTGCCGAGGACGGCGGTGGCTTCCTTGTGGAGGTCGGGGCGAACGGCCGGAGCACCGATGTAGAGCTGGAACAGGCTGACGAGGACCAAGATGGATCCGACGATCAGATCATCGCGCCGTACGATCCGTCCAAGATCGAGATCCAGACCCTCAACCCGACGATCAATCTTCTGATTTCCCGGCTGCTCAACGGGATGATCGACCTTGCCCCCGACTTCCAGCGCAAGGCCGGCATCTGGTCGGACGAACAACAGAGCCGGCTGATCGAGTCCCTCCTCCTCCGCATCCCGCTCCCGTCCTTCTACGCCGCCGAGAACGAGGACAACACCTGGGTCGAGGACAGTTCGTGGGCCATCGTCGACGGCATCCAGCGGCTTACGGCCATCGCACGGTTCATCGCCCCCGACGCACTGGCGAAGATGTCCGGCATCAAGGCCGGGCCGCTCAAGTTGCGTGGGCTGGAGTACCTCAGGAAGGACTTCGAAGGCAAGGGGTACAGCGATCTGTCGGGGCGCATGCAGATCCGTCTCAACGAAACACAGGTCGTCGTTCACCTCATCCGCCCCGGCACGCCTGAAGAGGTCAAGTTCAACATCTTCGCGCGGATCAACACTGGTGGTCTGCCCCTCACCCGGCAGGAGATCCGGCACGCGCTGATCCCCGGTCCGGCGCGGAAGCTTCTGTCCTCACTCGCCGACTCACCGGAGTTCGCATCCGCCACGGGCCGTCGAATCTCCAGCGAGCGGATGGCCGACCGTGAGATGGTGCTGCGCTACCTCGCCTTCCGGCTGACCGATCCCAACATGTTCCGTAGTCAGGACTTCGACCAGTTCCTCGCCCAAACCATGCGTCAGGTCAACCGGCTGACCGACGACGAACGAGCGGCACACGCAATCGATTTCAGGCGAGCCATGATCACAGCCGAGGAAATCTTCGAGGCCCACACGTTCCGTAAGCAGTTCCCGGGGCAAACCTGGCGCTTGCCGGTGAACAAGGCCATCTTCGAGTCAGTCTCCGTAAATCTGGCTTCTCTTACAGACCACGAACGATCAACGCTGGTAGCCTCCCGCGAGCAAGTGGTCGAGGGATATCAGCAGCTCATGGCCGACTACGACTTCGAGCGGTCTGTATCCGTGGGCACCGGTGACCGGTTCAAGGTGGTCAACCGCTTTGCCAAGGTCCGCCGACTCTTCCGTACCGTCCTGGAGAACAACGGGGGCAGCACACAGTGATCGACCAATTGTCACTGACCAACTTCAAGGCCTTCCGATCAGCCGACATCCGACTCGCCCCGGTCACGCTGCTCACCGGCCTGAACTCCTCCGGCAAGAGCACCGTCCTGCAGTCACTCGCCCTGCTGCGCCAGTCGTACGACTCGGGCATCCTCATGTCCACGGACGGTGACGCCGACAGCCACGGCGGTTTCCTCCTCGACGGCGATCTGGTGGAGCTGGGTACCGGCCAGGACCTGCTGCACGAGGACTTCACCACGGAGCAGGCGGGCACGGATCCGCTGATCTCCGTCGAGTTCCTTACGTCTGGCAAGGAGACGTACACCTGGTCAGCGCAGTACGCGCCCGAGCAGGACGTGCTCCCGCTCGCACTCTCCAGCCGGCCCGCCGACTGGGGGGACGTGCCCCTGTTCTCTCGGCGTTTCCAGTACCTCAAGGCTGACCGGATCATGCCGGCCACGACCTACCCCCGCTCGCACCACCAGGCCATCGGCCGCGGCTTCCTCGGTTCGCGCGGTGAGCACGCCGTCAACTTCCTCCGGCATCATGCACAGGACGTGGTACCGGAAGGGCACCCGCTGCGTCATCCGCAGGCCGGCGGCCATACGCTGCTCGACCAGGTCGTCGCATGGATGCAGGAACTGTGCCCGGGGGTGAACCTCGAGGCCTCCGAGATTCCGGGGATCGACTCGGTGAGGCTCAGCTTCGGATTCGGTGGTACGGCAGGTCTCGACTCAACTCGCCGCCGCCGGCCGACGAACGTCGGATTCGGGCTCACCTACGCCCTACCCATCGTCGTCGCGTGCCTCACCGCCGGGCCGGGCAGTCTCATCCTCCTTGAAAACCCCGAGGCCCATCTGCACCCGCGCGGCCAGTCCCGTATGGCCGCCCTCATCGCTGCGGCGGCGTCCGCAGGTGCCCAGCTCATCGTCGAAACCCACAGCGACCACGTGCTCGACGGGATCCGGCTGGCCGTCAAGCAGGGGCGGCTGGCGGCAGCGGATACTGCCGTGCACTTCTTCCGGGGCAACGGCGCCGGTGTCCAGATCATCACCCCTGCCGTCTCCGAGGACGGATCGCTCTCCGAGTGGCCCGAGGGCTTCTTCGACGAGGCGGAGAACACACTCGACCAACTGCTGGGCTGACGCCCACCCGTCAGTTCCAGAAGCCACAAGGGGGGGCGCTTCATGGTGCTCATGTTCTTCAACGAGAAGTCCTGCGTCTCCGACTGCACGCAGGACGAGGCCGGCCAGGCCATGCGTGATTTCGTGAAGGTCTGCCAGGCCGTCCGGCGCGTCGACAACGGGGTCGCCCTCGTTAGCGAAGTCCCTATGGAGGACGTTGCGATATCTCAGGGTTACTACCTGGCCCAATGGCGCAATGACGTCCAGAATCGGGACCACTGGGCGTTCATGCAGCGGCTGCGCCGCAAAGCACCGCACTCCTCGGTCCTGCCTGCCCCTCCGGAGGACCAGGAGGTGGAGTACCGGCACGAGGGTGACCGAGTTCTCGGGCTCGCTGCCGCACACCTCATGGACACATTGGCTGTCAGTCTTCCCACCGCCCCTTCCTTGGACTCTTCCTGGCTGAGTGTCGACTACGTGCTCATCGACGAGGACGAGGTCCAGGAAGACAGGGCGGAAGTCCGCCACGCATCGGCACCCGGACACGTCAGCGAACACGCGCAGTGGATCCGCGACAGCGCGGCGAGCTCCGTCACCTCGGGTGCGCAGCTGTGGGAGGTACGGGAGTCCCTGTTCGCTTCTCTCGAGTTCGCCCCGGGGGTGGAGGCCAACCTGAGGGACCTCCCCGGTGTGTCCGTGCACTCGGTCCGAACCGCGCTCCTGGGACTCAATACTGCGGCCGAAACCTGGAAGCCCGGGGAAGCGGAACCGGCATGGCCCATCAAGGTGGTCCCGGAGAGCGAGACGCGGATGAATCTCGGGCTGTGCAACTTCACCGACTCCGACGGGAGCAAGCAGCTGTTCAGCCTCCACACCCGCTACCGGCCGAGGCCTGGCCGCATCCACCTGCGAGTGGTCACCGAGGAGGGCATCGTCCGTATCGGGTACATCGGCCGGAAGCGCCTGACGGAGGACGTCCCCCGCAAGTCGCGATGAGCTACGGGAGCCAGCGTGCCGCCTGCTCCCGAGTACCCCGGGTAGCGTCAACCCACCAGTGTCCGCTCGCCTTGTCCCACTGGGCCCTGAGCAGACGCTTCGCCTCGTCCTTCTGCGCGTACGGAACGTTGAGGTACAGACGGCCGTCGCGCACCAGTCCGGGATGCACCTCGCCTGCCGGTTCGGCTCGCTGGGTCGGCACCTCGGGTGCCGGGGCGGTGCCCTCCGTCGGGCGCCATGGCGTCCGCGCCGGGCGTTCCATGCGGGTCTGTTCCATCAGGCGTCGTACCGGATCGGAGGAGGCCGGGTCGGTGTAGCGCATCATCAGGTCGGTCGGTCCGACGTTCGCGAGCAGGTTCTTCGAGCCGTGCCAGAGCACCGAATCGTCGATGATCACGACCTTCTCGTGCATGCGTTCGCGGAATTCGACCCGGCACCCGGCTTCCTCCAGCAGACTCACCAGGTCCCGGTGCCGGGCCTCCCGCGAGGGATCCTGCTGTTCCTCCGGCCTGCGGGTGAAGACCGTGACCTGAAGCCCTGCCGCTGTCCGCGCGCCGAACATCTGCGCCCACCGTCGAACCGGGACCGGATCCATGAAGGCCGAGTAGAGCTCGATGCTCCGCTGGGCCCGCTCCACGTCCCACGCCACCGCGCTCAAGACCTCGCTGTGCTCGAAGAAGGCGGGCCGGGCCAGCTCCTCCTCGGACAGCGTGGCCAGTTGGTCGGCGTCCCGGACCGGGATGAGCTGGTCCGCAGAGATGGTCTGCGCATGCGCCTCCAGATGGCCGAGCATCGTCAGCGCCTCGCTGTGGGGAGCGAGGTGCTTGCGCAGGAAGTCGACGTCCGCCACGACCACGAGGTGGTCCTGTGCTCGGCTGAGGGCGACGTTGAGCAGTCGGCAGGTCTGCGAGGACAGACCCGTTCCGCTGTAGAAGAAGCCGGGATCCCGGCCGGCACCCGCCACCGTGTCGAGGACCACGACGGGGCGCTGACTGCCCTGGAAACGGTGGACAGTGTCGACCAGCCCGTCGTAATCCTCCCCGAACCGTTGCGCCAGACTGCTTTTGAGGGCTTTGACCTGCTCCTCGTACGGGGAGATGACGGCGAGCCTGTCGGTGGCCCGTTCGCCCTCGGGAACCTCCTGCCACCTGCAGCCGGGCAGGACGCCCTCGTACTGGAGTCCGCGGACCAGCTCGTGCACGACGGCGGCGTGGACGGCATTCGACATGTGCGGTTTGCCGCCGCCTCCGGGGATCCTGCGCCCCGATGTGTCGATCAGGATCACCGGTGAGTCGATGAGCGGGGCGAAATGAGTCGACCAGCCCGGCGGCATGGAAGGCCTCCCGCGCCACCCCGGCCCGGGAGTGGACCCGTTCCTGCTCGCTCGCTCCGCGGCCGCCGTCCCCCTTGGTCACGGCGGGCAACTGGCGGAAATCACCAGCCACGATCACCCGCTTGCGGGCCAGGCCGGCGGCGAACCAGGCCGAGGGCAGATTGACCACCCCGGCCTCGTCGATCACCACGACGTCGATGTCGTCCAGGAGCTTGCGTGACTGAACGGCCTTCGCCACGGTCACTCCCAGGACCCGGCAGTGCGACCTGACCTCGTCCTGGATGCGCTTGCGCTTTTGCCCGAGCGCATCCAGCAGCTGTTGGAGGGCACCTGCGGACTCGGCGACGGTACGCCTGGGCGGGCCTGCCTCCAGCTCCAGGACCCGGTCGTGCAGGGCCAGTGCAGCTCGTGCGACCTTGAGCTGGTCGGCCGCCGCGGCGATCTGCCGGTCGATGCTCTCCACGAGGACAGCGGCGATCCGGCCCGGATCCACCTGGTCTCCGTATCGGCTGCGCAACGACGGCAGCGTGATGCTTCCCGCCCGCTGGACGATCCCCTCGGCGAATCCCCCCTCTCGCTCCAGCAGGGAACAAATCCTCTCCAGGGCCTGGTCGACCGCAACGTTCGTGGGGGCCAGGAAGAGGACTTTGTGGCCTTGGCGGAAACTGCCTTCGACGATGTGGGCGACGACATCGGTCCGCCCGGTACCGGGCGGACCCCACAGGAAGAGCACCTCGCTGGCAAGGGCGTGCACAACGGCGTCGCGTTGGCGCGGATTCAGCTGAAGACCTGCCCAGTTCGCCACCCATTGCCCCGGGTCCTCGGCACGTCCAAGGCGCGGTGTGCCCCGGCCGACCAGCCAGCCCGCGTGCGCGGTGTCCACCGGGCTGTCCTCGGTCCCTACAGTTTCCAGCCGCTCGGCCAGCACGGCCCAGCTCGCAGAGTCGTCCTTGCGGATCTGGACGTTCGTGGGAGCAGCCCCGAAGTCGGCTTTCGTCAAGAGCCGCACAGTCCCGTCGGGAGCGCGGGAGGCCTCGGCCGGTTCCCACGCCTTCCGGGAGCGGGACGGCCTGGCGAGAACGGGAAGACCGTCCAAGCTGCCGTTCCAGGCGCGGCACTCGAAGAGATACTCGCGCGTACCCCCGGCGTGCGAAAGAAGCCGCCCTTTGGAGAGGGCGACCTTCAAGGCCCCATCGGCGTCATTCCGCTATTCCGCGAGAATCTCAGCGCGCACCGCCGTCAGAAACTCCTCCACCGGATGAGGACGCCCCGACCCAAGTCATGCCCCCCCCCAGATCTCCCCCCACAGATCCGAGGACTGTACGTGAGTCTGCTGTCACCGCGCGGGCAGCAGACGGCCACTGGCCAGGCGCTGGCCTGAATCATTCGACGCAGGCATTGCCGGAAACAATGTCGCCGGCTCCGTATACCGTTGACGCAGCTCACCGACATATTGCGAATCGAAGGAGAACGTCGTGAGGCCCACGCTGGCCGCCGCGCAGCTGCGGGGCAGTCTCACCCAGTACCTCACGACGACGTACGCACTCACCGACGAGGACACCCGACGGGCGCTAGAGCGGTTCCTTGAGCATCCGGAGACCGGCATGTTCCGCGGCCCATATCTGCGGATCAGGACGCCGTTCCACAAGGCGGACGCCGGGTGGGAGAAGCACCTGGAGTGGAACCCCGGATTCACCCCGTACCGCCACCAGGCGAAGGCGTACGAGCGGCTGAGTACGCTGCACGGGTCGGCCCGGCCGACGCTGGTGACGACGGGTACCGGTTCGGGAAAGACCGAATCCTTCCTCATCCCCGCGCTCGACCACTGCCGTCGTGAGAAGGCCCTCGGCCGGCGCGGGGTCAAGGCCGTACTGCTCTATCCGATGAATGCGCTCGCCTCCGACCAGGCCAGCCGTATCGGCGACTACCTGGCACAGCCCGAGCTCGCCCAGGTCACGGCCGGGCTCTACATCGGAGACCGGCCGGACACGGACTTCCGTCGGGTGATGACGAGGCGCGAGGACATGCGGCAGTCGCCGCCCGACCTGCTCATCACGAACTACAAGATGCTCGACCTGTTGCTCCAGCGGAGCGAGGACCGCGCACTGTGGCAGGACTCCCGGATCCAGTACGTGGTGCTGGACGAGTTCCACACCTACGACGGGGCGCAGGGTACCGACGTCGCCATGCTGTTGCGCCGTCTGGCCATGACCACGGGCCAGAGCGAGCCCGGACGGCCGCTCGGCTCGATCTGCCCGGTGGCGACGTCGGCGACGCTCGGTGAAGCCGGACCGGGAGCCGGACCCGGCGACATCCTGGAAGTGGCGGCCCAGGTCTTCGGGATGCCGTTCCCCGCGGATGCCCTGGTGGGCGAGGAACGGATGTCACCCGAGCAGTTCACCGGTCCGGTGAACTACGGCCTGCCCGAGCCGCCTTCGCCCGAGGAGGTCATCTCCTGCTCGGGCGGCCCGGATGTGGTGTCGCGTCCGGACAAGCTCGACCTCAACGCCCTGGCGACACGGATGCTGGGGCAGGAGGGCATGTCCGCGTTCGAGATCGGGAGACTGCTCAAGCAGCACGACTTCACCCAGGGAGTGCTGTCCCTCCTGGACGGGGAGCCGCTCAGCGAATGGGAGTTGCGGGACCGCCTCGGCCGGTTCGGCTATGCCTGGGGACGTACCGCCCGCGAGAACCCGCGTCTCGCCCTCGCTGCCCTCGCACGGTTCGTGGCCCTGCTGTCGGCTGCCCGCGATCCGGAGTCGGACGAGCGCCGCCCACGACCGCTGCTCCACGTGGAGACCCACCTCTGGGTGCGGCCGGTGGGACGGATCCTGCGCGGAGTCGGCCCCGGTAAGCCCGAGTTCCACTGGTACGAGGACGATCGCAACCGGCGTTCCGCCCAGACTGCAGCGCCTCCGGAGACCGACGAGGACGCGGAGGCCGGCCGGATCGGCTCGGTGGCCCGCTCGCACCGGGCTCAGTCCGTGATCGGAGCCGACACCACGGTCCGGCAGTCGAGCGTACGGCTGCCCGCCGTGTACTGCCGAAACTGCGGGCGCTCCGGGTGGGCGGCCATCTCTCCGGAGGCCGATCCACAGCAACTGGTGATGGCCCACGACAAGATCTGGCGCGCGAGCGTGGGGCGGGAGAAGCGGCGGGTCCGCTACTTCATCGCCGCCACGCCCTCGGAACAGCAAGATGCACTGGCCGCGCTCGGCCAGTCCCAGCCCGCGTCGGGAGGGGGGCAGCTTCCTGCTCTGGTCCTGGACGGCGCGCAGGGCACTTACCGGCTGCCGGTGACGCAGGACGCGGCAAGTCTGCAGGACGCCTGCTTCGTCCTTGCGATCACCGAGAAGAAGAGCGCCGACAAGGCCTCCGTGGACCAGCGCTGCCCAGCCTGCGACACCGACAACTCGATGCGCTTCCTCGGTACCCGGCTCGCGGCCCTGGCAGCCGCGACGGTGACCCAGCTGTTCACCGGACAGGAAGTCGCCCTCGAAGCGGAGGAACGCAAGACCCTCCTGTTCAACGACTCGACCCAGGATGCGGCCCACCGCGCGGGATACGTGGCTAACCGGTCGTTCACCTTCTCCCTGCGATCGCTCCTCGCACGCAATCTCGACGAGTCGGGCCGCCCGCTGGCCCTCAACGACCTGATCGGGAACGTGCTCGACTCCGTCGAGGACCCTCAGGCCCTTGCCGCCGTGGTCCCACCCGACCTCTACGACGAGCCCGGCGTGGACCGGCTGCTCTCCGGACGGGGTACGGGCGACCTGCGGACCTGGAAACTCATCGGTGAGCGCCTCGCCTTCGCCACGGTGATGGAGTTCGGGCTCCGTTCCCGCCAGGGACGCACCCTGGAGCTGACCCGGACGGCGGCCGCCGAGGTGGTCATCGAGGACCAGCACCGGATCACGATGCTCGCGCGCGACGTGCACATGACCCTGCCGGGCCAGCTGCTCGGCACCGGGCTGCCGACGGCCGAGCGCTATCTGGCCTTCGTACGGGGGCTGCTGGAACGGGTGCGGCTGCGCGGAGGGGTCCGGCACCGGTGGCTGGAGCCCTGGATGAAGGACGCCGGGGTGACCCGGTTCAAGATCTGGGGCGGTCGGCCCGACGGCATGCCCGCCTTCCCCGAAGGCGTGGCCGCGCCACGCTTCGTACTGGACGGCGAGAAGGGAAAGTCCGACTTCGACTCGATGACGGCTCGCGCCGGCTGGTACCAGGACTGGGCGCGCCGCTGCCTCGGGCTCGATGCCGCCGGGGCGGCCGAGTACCTCCGCAGGATGCTGCCCGTGCTCGTCGATGAAGGACTGCTGTCGGCGCGTACGACACAGGACCGGACCACGAAGATCTACGGCTTGCAGCCAGGCCACGTCGAGGTGCGGCTCCTTGAGGACGACATCGTCAACAAGGCATTCGTGTCCTGTGAGGCGTGTGGCTGGCAGCAAGTGGTACACCCCTCCAGGCGGACCCGGTGGTACGGGCATCCCTGCCCCCGGTATCGCTGCCGCGGACAGATCACCGCGCCCCAGCCGGGCATGTCCACCGTGTCGTCTTCCGGTTCCACGAGCTTCGGTGGCCCCCGACCCCGGGACTACCGCGACGACTACTACCGGCACCTCTACCGGACAGGCGGCACCTTCCGGGTCGTCACGGCCGAGCACACCGGCATGCTGACCCGAGCTCAGCGCGAACGCGTGGAGCGGACCTTCCGCGACGGCACCCATTACACCGACCCGAACGTGCTGTCGTGTACGCCCACCCTGGAACTCGGCATCGACATCGGAGACCTGTCGGCCGTTCTGCTGGGATCGCTCCCCAAGGGCCCCGCCAACTACGTACAGCGCGCGGGCCGTGCGGGCCGCAAGACGGGCAACGCCCTGGTGGTGGCTTTCGGCGGCCGCCGGGCCCGCGACCTGTACTACCTGGACGAGCCCCGGGAGATGATCGCCGGGGACATCGTTCCGCCGGGCTGTTACCTTTCCGCCGTGGAGATCCTGCGCCGCCAGTACACGGCCCACCTGCTGGACTTGGCGGCCCGAGGCCAACTTTCCACGAACGACGGTGTGCAGCTCCAGCCGGCACCGCGCCTGGTGTCCGCACTGTTCGGCAGCACCGCCTGGTGCCAGGAGCTCGCGGACGCGGCCCTGGCCCATGGCGCCGTGCTCGTCGAGTCGTTCCTGGCCCTCTTCCCCTCCCTGCCGGGCCGGGAGGACACGGGGATCTCGGACCAGGCCGCCGCGGAACTGCGGAAATACGCGTGTGGCGGGATCGTTCGTGCCCTCCAGGAGGCCGAGGAGGAATGGACCGGCCGCGGAGAGGAACTCCGGCGCCGGATCCGGGCCATCGACGCGGCGATGGACCAACTCGTCCGAAGCGATCCCGAACAGGAACGTGAATGGCGGGAGTTGCGTGCCGAGCGCTACGCCACGGGCAACCTCCTGCGCGATCTCAACCAGACCAGCGCACACGGAGCCCTTGTCGAACTCGGACTCCTTCCCAACTACACGCTGTCGGACAGCACCACCCAGCTGGAAGCCACCCTCTACTGGACCGAGGAGCCGGACACCGAAGGGGCCAAGAAGACCTACCGCAGCGAGGTACGGGACTACGAGCGCTCCCGCCGGTCCGCGCTTTCCGAACTGGCTCCCGGCAACAGCTTCTACGTCAACGGCTACAAGCACGTGGTCCGGGCCCTGGAGATCGGCAGCCCCGAACGCCGTGCCTGGTCGGTGTGGCGCCTGTGCCCGGCATGCGGTTACGCCCGTACCGAGAACGCCGAGACCGACGCCTCCCCCTGCCCCCGCTGCGGTGGCCGGGAGATCGCCGATGCCGGGTGTGTCCAGCGCGTGCTCCAGCCGAAGCGGGTCATGTCGCGCGACAAGCGGGACGATGCCCGGGTCCGTGACGACAAGGACGAGCGGGACAGCCGACGGTACGCCGTGCTCACGACCGTGGACATCGACCCCGTGCACTTGGCCCCGGGTTCCTGGCGCCACGACACGGCCGTCTTCGGTGTCGACTTCACCCGTCAGGCATTGGTGCGCACACTAAACCTCGGGCTCGACCGGCAGGACGGCAGCAGCACCGTGCCCCTCGCCGGGGCGGACGTGAGGATCAACCCCTTCTACGTGTGCACGAGTTGCGGCGGCGCCACCTCCGAGGGGCGCCCCGTCGTGGACCACCACCAGGACGCCCTGACCGAATCCCTCGCCGCGTCGACCCGGGCCAGCGCCCACCACCAGCTCTGGTGCCCGCGCCGGAAGGTCCGTACGAACACTTCGGAAGGTCAGGGCAAGGGCGAGGACGTACCCCTGCTCCTGGCCCACGAACTGACCACCGAGGCCATCAGGATCCTGCTTCCCGCATCTGTCGCACGCGTCAAGGAACGACTCGCCTCCTTCACCGCCGCCCTGTTCGTCGGCATCGCCGCCCGCTACGGCGGCGACCCGGACCACATCGACATCACGTCGGCGTCCATGCCCGACGGCACGGACCCCGAATGGCCTCGTCGCTTCCTCGTCGCCTACGACCGGCTGCCGGGTGGTACCGGCTACCTGCACCGCCTCGCAACCTCCGAGGGCTTCCGCGAAGTACTGCTCAAGGCCCGTGAGGTGATCGAGAACTGCCCCTGCATCGAGAAGGGCCTCGACGGCTGCCACCGCTGCCTTCTGCGCCGCGTGCCGGCTTCCGACTACGACAAGGTCAGCCGCAACGAGGTCCGGCAGATGCTCGACGAGCTGCTGGGAGCCAACGGCAGCGACTGGGCCACCTCGCCGGTTCAAGCCACCCACCAGATCCCGCTGGAGGCGCAGGCCGAAAGCGATCTGGAGGTCATGTTCCTGGAGACCTTGGGCGATTGGGCCCAGCAGCCCTCGGCCAAAGCCAGCGCGGATGCGTACACGACCACGGCCGGAACGTACTCCATGGATCTGCGACTGACTGGCGCCGACGGGGCCACCGTCAGCTGGCGGGTCTCCCAGCAGCGCGTGCTCGACGGCACCCGCCCGGACGTCCTCTTCGAGCGAACGGACGCCCCCGGTCCGCGCATCGCGCTCTACCTCGACGGGTACGAATTCCACGCCGGCCCCAGGCACAAGGACAGGCTGGCCGATGACGCACTCAAGCGCACCCGGCTCCGCGCCGACGGCGTACGGGTCTTCCAGCTCACCTACTACGACGTGAAGGACTGGCGGACCCGGGTCCGCGACACGGGCTATGCGAGCACGGGCCCCGAGCAGCCGGTCTGGGTCCCCTACGGGGAGCCTGGCCAGAAGCGTGCCCGCGACTACTACGCGAACGTGCACAAGGGCCTGCCCGGCGAGCTCTCCGCGGCCCTGTGGGTGAATCCGGCAGACCTCCTGCTTGCCTATCTGCGCGCACCGGAGGCTTCCCTGTGGCAGCATCGCGCCGAAGCCGCCGTCGCGGGGCTGCTGGGAGCCGGAGCCCGGATCGCAGCCCTGCAGCCGCAGGCAGTCGGCTCACAGCTCCTCTGCGCGCTGAGAGGCGATGCCCCGCAGGGCCCCCAGGGACCGGTTCAGCTGTTCACTGCCGTCGACATGTCCGGCTGCGCCGTGACGGCAGTGGCCGACGGCCGGCACCGGCCTCCGATGTGGACCGCGCTGACCGTGCTCGACGACAGCGACCAGGTCCTGTCCGACGAGGCCCGCCACAAGAAGCGCTGGCACGCGTGGCTCTACTGGAGCAACGTGATGCAGTTCCTGGACCACGGAGGCGGTGACAGCGTCCAGTTGACGACAAGTCTGCTGGGCGGGTTCACCGCTGACGGGCTCGCAGTCGTCGGGGGTCCGGGCTGGCTTGCATCCCAGGCTGCCGAAAGGCCTGCCCTGGAGTCGGACGGGGCCGTACCGCAGTCCGCCGACACTCCCGCCGTGGCTGCGCTCCCCGCGCCAGCACGCTCCTCCGATACGGCGCATGACGCCGCCTGGGAACAGGTGCTGGATTTCCTCGACCCGGAGGAACCCGGATTGCGCCCCCTCACCCAGGAACTCGCCTCACTGGGCGTGACACCTCCCGAGGCCGGATACGAGCTGGACGAGCACGGATGGATGGCCGAACTGGCCTGGCCCGCCGCACGGATCGCCGTGGTCACGGCGCACCGTCCCGTGGACGGAGAAGAGGACCACGACGCCGAGGACCGGGACAAGGCATTCGTCTCGGCGGGCTGGTGGGTCCGTACCGCCGCCACCTGTACCGCCCAGGACATCGCGGAACTCCTCGCTCCGGCCGAGGGCGAAGACACGGACACGAACACGAACGACGGAGACCAGAAGCGATGACGACCACAGGCGTGACCCTGCGGCTGCTCGACAAGGCCGACAAGGAGATCCTGCGGCTGCCTCGTGCGGTCAAGGGGGCGATCTACGACTTCCAGCACAAGTTCAAGGAGAACCCTGAGCTCCGGGGTCTGCGCCTGAAGCAGCTGGAGGGCCACGACCGCCTCTGGTCCGCACGCATCAATGACGAGTACAGGGCCCTGCTGCTGCGCCTGGCGGACACCGACTGGTTGATCGTCTCCGTCAAACACCGCAAGGAGGCGTACGAGAAGCTCGACCGGCTCTCGTACGGCATCAACCGGATCACCGGCGGCATCGAGTACGTCGACCTCGAAATCGTCGAGGAGAGCGTCCTTCGCCGCGCGGCTGCGCCTGCGCCCTCCGCCCCTCCTGCCGTGTCCTCCCCGGCCCCCGAGCCCGTCCCCGCTCCCGTCCTGCTGTTCGCTGCGTTCTCCGACAAACAGCTCATCGACCTCGGTGTGGCCGGGCCACTAGTCCCGGTCGTCCGCACGCTCACCACCGAGGATCAGCTTCTCGGCTTGGCCGAGTACGCCCCGCAGCTCACCGCGGAAGTGCTCCTCGCACTCCACGACGGTGCGTCGTACGACGCTGTGCTGGAGCAGATCACCACGCCCGTCTCCACTCCGGACGTCGACACGGACGACTTCCGAGCCGCTGCCGAGCGGCCTGCCACCATGGTCACCACCACGGATGAGGCGCTGCGCGAAGCGTTGGAGGGCGGAGACTTCGGCCGTTGGAGGATCTTTCTCCATCCGACGCAGTCCAAGCTCGTCGACCGCGAGTACTCGGGCCCTGCCCGCGTCGGGGGCGGGCCCGGTACCGGAAAAACCATCGTGGCCCTGCACCGGGTCAAGCACTTGGTCGACCGGCTGCCTCCGGGCCGCAACAAGCCCGTGCTTCTCACCACGTACAACAAGAACCTTGCCGCCGATCTGAAGTCCCGACTCATGCAGTTGGGGGGTGAGGAGCTTCTGGCCCGGGTGGAGATCAGTCACGTGGACCAGCTCGCCCTGCGCGTCGTACGTGAAGCCGAACCCGGAAGCTCCAAGCAGACCCTCGATGAGGGTCAGGCTCTCCGCGAATGGCGTGCTCTGCTCGACGAGCTGGGCGAGACCGGCTGGGACGCCCAGTTCCTGCACGACGAATGGACCCAGGTCATCCTGGGACAGGCCGTGGTCTCCCGGACCGAGTACTTCCGTGCACGTCGCGCCGGAAGGGGCAAGAACATCGGGCGGGCCGAGCGCGCCGAGATCTGGCAGCTCGCGGAGCGGTTCACCCAGCGGCTCGACCGCCTGGGACGCCAGACCTGGGAGCAGGTCGCCGAGCGCGCGGCCCGGCTGGAGATGGACCGTGAGCGACGGATCCACGCCATCGAGCGTCAGCGGGAGGAAGCCGGCGGGCTCGACAACATTCATCTCCAGGCCGGCTCCGCCGGATGGCTGCGCCACCGCTTCCAGCACATCGTGGTCGACGAGGCTCAGGACCTGCGGGCTGCCCACTGGAAGCTGCTGCGGGCCATGGCACCGCGTACGGGCAACGACATCTTCCTGGTGGGCGACACGCACCAGCGCATCTACGGCAACCAGGTCACGCTCGGAAGCCTGGGCGTCCACATCCGCGGGCGCTCGGCCAAACTGACCTTGAGCTACCGAACGACTCGCCAGATCCTCGGCTCCGCACTCGGCGTGCTCAGCGGGCAGAGCTTCGACGACCTGGACGGCGGCACCGAGGACCTGGCGGGATACCGATCCGTCCTGACCGGAGGCATGCCCGAGCTGCACGGGTGCGAAGACTGGGAGTCCGAGCGGGAATCGATCGCCGCGCTCCTGGCCGACTGGATCGCCCTGCCGACACCACCCGAGCAGATCGCCGTCTGCGTCCCAACCAACGCCATGGCGAGCGAGCTGGCCTACACCCTGCTCGCCCACAAGGGGATCAAGGCGGTGGAGATCGGCCCCGAAGGCCCCCGTGGAGACGAAGGCGTCCACATCGGCACGATGTTCCGGTTCAAGGGGCTCGAGTACCAGCGCATGGTCATCGCGGGGGTCCGGGACGGGCTCGTGCCCCGGGAGGCGGTCACCCGCCTGCGGATCACCGATGCGGTGCGCTACCGGGGTGAGCTCCAGCGGGCCCGTTCCCTGCTTTTCGTCGCGGCCACCCGGTCCCGGGACAGCCTCGCCATCTTCTGGCACGGCCGTCCGAGCCCCTTCCTCGAACCGCTCATGCGCCTGCCCGCCTCATGAGCGCGTTGACCGGCTGCCGAATGTACGGTTAGGGTTACCTAAGTCGGATGGGGCGGCCCTTGGCCCCCTGTCCTGACCCGTGTACATGCGCGTTGCCGCCAGGGAGAGTTGGACCGCCCATGCTGTGTTCGAGGCTGGTCAACGCGAACATCGTCACCATGGACCCGGACCGTCCCTTCGCCCGCACGCTGGGGATCTGGCGGGGGCGGATCGTGGGGTTCGACGAGGACGTGGCCTCCTTGCCGGCTCGTGAGGTCGTCGATCTGCAGGGCGCCACCCTGCTGCCCGGGTTCATCGACAGTCATGTGCACCTCGCCTGGACCGGGCTGAAGCAGAGCACCCCGAGCGTCGCCCCGTGCGAGCGGGTCGAGGACGTGCTGGCGGTGGTGGCGGAGGCGGTCTCCCGCTCGGCGGGCGGGGACGGGGCCTGGGTCGATGTCATGGGGTACGACCAGCGGGCGCTGGGGCGGCACCTGACCGCCGCCGAGCTGGATGCGGTCAGCCCCGGGCGCAAGGTGTTCCTGATGCACGACTCGGGGCACGGTTGCGTCGTGAACAGTGCGGTGTTGGGCCTGCTGCCTGACGGTGTTCCGCATCAGGACGGCTTCCTGGCCGAGGGTGCCATGACCGCCGCCCGGCGGCTCCGGCTGCCGTACGGGCAGGACGAGATCGCCGATGCCGTCGAGCGCGCGGCCCGGACCTGCCTCTCCGAGGGCGTGACCGCCGTCGCCGAGGCGGGCATCGGAGGCGGGCTGCTCGGCCACAGCCCCGTGGAGCTCGGCGCGTACCAGCTGCTGCGGGACCAGGGGAGATTGCCCCTGCGAGTGCAGCTCATGCCCGCGGGCGATACGTTGCGACCGCGCGAGGCGCACCGGGAGGACGGTATTCCGCGGGCCCTGGACCTGGGCATGCGTACCGGGTTCGGTGACGACTGGCTGTCGCTGGGCGCGCTCAAGATCTACACCGACGGCGGGATGATGGCCCGTACCGCCGCGCTCACGGCCCCGTACGCGGGCACGGACCACACCGGACAGCTGCAGGACGATCCCGAGCGCCTCACCCGGATGATCGTCGACGGCCACCTCGGCGGCTGGCAGCTCGCCGTGCACGCCATCGGGGACCGCGCCGCCGATCTCGCGCTCGACGCGCTGGAGGAGGCGCAGCGGCTGCGGCCCCGGCCGGACGCGCGGCACCGCATCGAGCACGCCGGGCTGATCCGCCCCGACCAGCTCCCGCGCTTCGCGCGCCTGGGCGTCAGCGCGGTCGTCCAGCCGGCCTTCCTGTACTCCTTCGGCGACGACTACGCGGACGTGATGGGTGAGGAGCGAGCCCCCTGGATGTACCGGGGACGCGGGTTCCTGGACCACGGGGTGACGCTCGTGGGGAGTTCGGACCGGCCCGTCACCGACGGGGCCCCGCTGCGTGCCATCCAGTTCATGGTCGAGCGCGCCTCCGCCTCCGGGCGGGCGATCGGGCCCGGCGAGGCGGTCACCGTCGAGGAGGCGCTGCGGGCCTACACGGTCGCCGGTGCGTACGCCTGCCGGTGGGACGACAGGGCCGGCAGCCTCACCCCGGGGAAGCGCGCCGACCTGGTCGTCCTGGGTGACGACCCGCGGTACGTCGATCCCTCCCGGATCAGTGCCATCGAGGTCGTGGAGACCTTTGTTGACGGACGCCAGACGACGACGGATGCGGGAAAGCTGTGATCAGTGTGAGTGGTATGAGTGGCGTGAGTGGCGTGAGTGGTCAGACCGGTGTTCTGGAACGGTTCTCGCCGCTGTGGGAGGCGCCCGAGATGCCGCCGCGCTGGGTGATCTGGCACGCGGGTGCGGGTGACTCCTTCGTCTTCGACCGGGAGTTCAACATGCCCGTCGACGTGGACGACGCGCTCCTCGGCGAGGTTCTGGGCCGGATGCGCGAAGTCGGTGCCCCGGAGGGCGATACGTACCCCGGCCGTCCGTGCGGATGACGGCCGCGGCGGACCTGGCCCCCGGCACCGACACCTCCGCGGAGCCCTGGCTCACCTCGCCCGGACCGGGGCTGTGGGTGGCGCGCGTGAGCCTGTACGCGGATCGGGCACGGGAGTTGGAGGGGGTGCTCGACGATGCCGAGCGGGCCCGGCTCCAGGGGATCCGGCGCGCCGGCGACCGTGACCAGTACCGGGTCGCCCACGTCGTGCTGCGGCAGTTGCTGGGCGACCGGCTCGGCCGGGATCCGGCGCGGGTGCGCTTCTTCCGCGAGCCGTGCCCCGGCTGTGGGGGGCCGCACGGACGGCCGGCCGTGCCCGGCGTTCCGCTGCACTTCTCGCTGTCCCACGCGGGGGACGCCGTACTGGTGGGCTTCGCGGACAGTCCGGTCGGAGTCGACGTGGAGAAGCGGCCCGCGCCCGATCTGGCCGCCCAAGTGGCCTCCGAACTGGCGGAGGTCCTCCATCCGGCCGAACGCGCGGAGTTGTCGGCGCTGCCGGCCGGCGAGCTCCCCTCCGCGGTGGCCCGCTGCTGGTCCCGGAAGGAGGCCTACCTCAAGGGAGTCGGCATCGGCCTCGGCGGGAACTCGGCCCTGACGTACGTGGGCACCGGCGGCGCCCCCTCGGCTCCATCGGGCTGGGCCGTCGACGACGTGCCCGTCTTCCCCGGCTACGTGGCGGCACGCGCCGTCCGTACGGGCCGACTTGGCCCCACCGCCCAGGTAAGGCTAACCTAACCTCGACCGTTCCGTCGGGAGGCCTCCGCCTCCGCACCCGCCCGCACGCACGCACGGCGGAACCGAGGAAGGAACACCTTGACCACGGCCACGCTGCCCCCCGCCGCCGCGCACGCCACCCTGCCGCCCCGTGCCCCCGCTCCCCGGTGGCACGAGGTCATCCCCGAGGTCCCCGAGTTCACGGTGCGCCCGGCGCGCCGGGACGACGGCCCGGCGCTCGCCGCCCTCTCCCGGCCGTTCGTCCACGCGGGGGCGCTCCGCGAACGCCCGCTCTCCCTCTACCTCTCCCGGGCGTCCGACTTCCTCGTCGCACAAGCACCCGACGGAACCCTCGAGGGCTGCCTCGGTCTGCGCGAACACCCCGCCGCCGGCGTGCTGTACAACTTCTGCGTCGCGGCCCACCGGCAGGGCTCGGGCATGGGCGCCCGCCTGCTGCAGGCGGCGCTCGCCAGGGCCCGCAACCGTTCCCTGGCCGCGCTGTTCACGGCGACGACCGGCAGCGGCCGCCTCTTCCTCCTCCACGGCTTCCTCCCGGCCTCCCCGGCCCTGGCCCCGGCCGACTGGGCCCGGTCCCTGGACCCCGCCCGGGGCGCCCGCGTCCTGTCCCTCGCCCTCTAGGCCGCGAGACAGGAGCACGGTGGACGGCTGGGGCACATCCCACGCCGGCCGCTCCAAGCGGGGAACCAAGCCGCGCATCACGGAGGCTCGCCGCTCAGCTTGCTTGAACCGCGCGTAGGGTCCGGAGATGGACATGGTCAGCGGTGTCGTCAGTGTCGCGTACTCGCACTTCTCCATTGCCGAGCACGAGAGTGTCGACAATCTGCCGGACTTTCATACCGACGAGCCCGTGATCATCACACCCGGCAGGCTCACGATCGTCAGTTGCGTCCAGGAACACGATGCCTGGGTGACTCTCATGGTCGCCGAGGCCGAGCCCGTGCAGCAGACGGAGCAATGGCAATCGCTCGGATCCTGGCCGTACCGCCCCGTCCACGGAGGCCTGATGGGAATCTCCGGCCCCACCACCGGGCCTGCCGTGCCGGCGTGGGGCTGGCTTCCGGGTAGCCAGGGGTACGCCCCCGCACTGACGCTTGACCCAACGACGATCTACACGGTTCACGTCTATGCCAGGGGCCGAGAGGACTCCCGAGCTCGGTACGAAGCCGCAATGGTCCGCGAGGAATGGGATCGCCGCGTGGGGTTCGAGGACTACGTAGCCGTCTTCATTCCTGCCGAAGAGCAGGCCCCCGGGGCCGCAGGCTGAGCCTCGTTCCTTGATCCTGCTCGGTGGCGACGGCTCCGGCGGAGAGGAGTGTCGCGGCGGCGAGGCTGCCCCAGAGGGCGGCCGGGCCGTGGGGTGCGAGAGCGGTGATGACCGCCGGGGAGACGGCGAGGCCGAAGCCCGTGGAGAGTTGGAAGCGGGCGAGGACGCGTCCCAGGACATGCGCCGGGGCGAGGGCGGTGACGAGCGCCGTGGCGCTGCCCGCATAGATGATCTCGCCGAGGGTGCAGACCACGGACACCGCGGCGACGGCCGGGGCACCCCAGCCGTGTCCCAGGTAGGTGGCCGCGAGGAAGCCGAGGTAGGACGCGGTGAGCACCACGCCGGCGATCGCCAGCACGGACCGGCGGGGGAAGCGGGACATCAGGACGGTGACCGGAACCTGCAGGGTGACCACCAGCACGGTGTTGGCCGCGAAGATGGCCCCCGACCACACCGGGGAGGCGTGCAGCTGCGTCACCAGGACAAGAGGGAGCGCGATTTCGGGGACGTTGAGGCAGAAGACGTAGATCACGTTGGCGGCCAGGAGCGCGCGCATCCGGGGTGCGGGCTTGTCGTCCCTGGCCTCGGCCGCGGCAGCGGCCGGATGAGCGCGCACGTGGACCGACCACGCCAAGGCCGCCGCGGCGAGGTAGGCGAGCCCGGTGACGGCTGCCAGCGCCTGCAATGCGGTGGTGCCGCCCGCCAGGCATGCGGTGGCGAGGAGTGCACCGGCGCCCAGGCCGGCGTTGCGCAGGGCGCGGCCCCCGGCGAGGGCGGCGTCGCGTTCCCGGCCGTGGGCGACCGTGGCCACGAGGGCTGCATGGGCGGCCGGCCATGCCTGGTTGCCGATGCCGAGGAAGAGCGCCGCCGCCGCGAACAGCCAGACGTGCCCCGCCGGGGCGGCCAACAACAGCGCTACGCCCAGCACCCGCACCAGCATCGACGCTGCCACGACCGTGCTGCGTACGCCCCGGTCCAGCCATCGGCCGACCGCGGGCATGCACACCAGACCCACGACGGCGCCGGCCGTCATGGCGATGCCGGTGGCCGGCGCGGACAGCCTCAGCACGGACACCCCGTAGAGCAGGAGAAAGGGCCGCAGCAGGCCGGTGCCGAGCGCGTCCACGGCCAGGGCGACGGCATAGCGGGGGCCTCCGGAGGCGCGGACGAGGGCGCGAGGCCGGATCTTGGTGGTGGTTGCCATGGCGCCAACGGTGCTTTCGGCCGCCGAGCCGGCCATGCCGGTTGACCGACACCGTCAATCGACGCGGTCGTCGGCCATCCGACCGGCGATGCTGAGCGGATGACGTTGAGGATCGACATCGGCGGCCTGCCGTCCGGGCGACTGCGGTTCTCTGCCTCCCCGCTGGCGGAGCTGACCGCGATGCTGCACGTGCTGGCCGAACCCGCGCACCACCCGCAGTTCGCCGGCTGGGCCGGGGACGTCTGGGCCGGGCTCCCACCAGAGCTGGCGGAGCGGCTCAGGGAAGCGGAGTTCCTCTGGCGTTCCTCACGAGCCGACTTCCTGGTCCCCGCTCGTCCCCGCCCCACCCTCGCCGAGGAGTTGGACGATGTGGACCGGATCGACGATGAAACCTACGTGGCCGCCGCGCTCATCACCACGTGCGGCAGCAACCGGGTCCACTTCGGCGCGCCGTCGCCGCTCGCCGACGCGACGGCGCGCGAGCGGGCCCTGGCCCTGGCCCAGGCCCGCGGCGCACTCCAAGAGGCCTTCGCGGAACGGCTGCTCGCGGATCCGGCCGTCGTGCGGGCGCGGGTGCGCAACACCTTGGAACAGTGCGCCGAGGCATTCTTCGACGCCGCCTGGACGGGTGTCGCCGTGCAACTCGCCACCGACCTGCGCCTGAAGAACGACCTGCTGAAGCGCCACGGCGTCGGGGCAGCACTCGCATCGGTCTCCAGCGCCGTGACCCTGGCGCCGGACGGCAACTGCATCATCGTGGACAAGCTGCAGGACAACGCGACCGCCGCCCGCGGCACCGGGGTCACCTTCCTCCCCAGCGTCTTCGGCCGCCCGCACCTGGTGGTGGTCCACGCGCCCGGGTGGCAGCCGGTGGTGCAGTACCCCCTGGCCGAGGCGCGTCCACCGGAGCCGATATCGCTGGAAACGGTCACGCTACGGCTGGAGGCACTCGCGCATCCGGTACGGCTGCGGCTGCTGCGCACCCTGGCCCGCGGCCCGCACACCACCGGTGAACTGGCCCATGCCTGGGAACTTTCACCCCCCGAGGTTTCCCGCCACCTCGCTGTCCTGCGCCGCGCGGGCCTGCTCACGGCCCGGCGGCACGGTCGCTACGTCCGGTACACCCTCGATCTGCCCGGTCTGACGGCGCTGGGGGCCGACCTGCTGGCGGCCGTACTGCGCTGAGTGGCTTCGGTCTGCCGGAGCACGGGCGACCGCCGCCGTCGCACCATCGTCCGACTCGGCAGGCGCCGTGCCGTACCAGCGTGAGCGCCTGCTGCCCTCAGGCAGCCGGACACCCCCCGGCCCTACGAGGCGTCGAGGATCCCCGGCAGCGCCGCCACCAGGGCGTCTGCGCGCTCCTGCGGCAGGGTCAGGGCGGGTGCCAGCCGTACGACGCCCGCGCCCGCCGCGTTCACGAGGAACCCGGCGTCCTGCGCGGCCCGCTGGACCCGGGCGGCGACCGGCTCGGCGAGGGCGATGCCCAGGAGCAGTCCTGCGCCCCGCACTTCCCGGACCAGGGGGTGTTCCAGGGCCTCGATGCCCAGCCTCAGCCGCTCCCCCACCCGCGCGGCGTGGGCGAGCAGCCCCTCCTTCTCGATGGTCTCCAGGACGGCGAGCCCGGCCGCGCACGCCACCGGGTTGCCGCCGAAGGTGGAGCCGTGCTGACCGGGGGTCAGCAGTTCGGCGGCGGCGCCGAAGGCGACCGTGGCGCCGATCGGCAGGCCGCCGCCCAGCCCCTTGGCCAGGGTGATCACGTCCGGCTCCGCTCCCGGCTCCGCCTGGTGCGCGAACCAGTGGCCGGTACGGCCGATCCCGGTCTGCACCTCGTCCAGTACGAGCAGGGTCCCCGTGGCGCGGGTGATCTCGCGGGCCGCCCGCAGGTAGCCCTCGGGCGCCGGGACGACTCCGGCCTCGCCCTGCAGGGGTTCGAGCACGACGGCGGCCGTGTGCTCGGTGACGGCCGCGCGGAGCGCCTCCGCGTCCCCGTAGGGAACGTGCGTGACCTCTCCGGGCAGGGGCAGGAACGGGGCGCGCTTGGGCGGCTGGCCGGTGAGGGCGAGCGCCCCCATGGTCCGCCCGTGGAACCCGCCCTCCGTGGCGACCAGGTGCGGGCGCCCCGTCCGGCGGGCGATCTTGAAGGCGGCTTCGACCGCCTCCGCGCCCGAGTTGGCGAAGAACACCCGGCCGGGCCGCTCCAGCAGGGCAAGCAGCCGTTCCGCCAGCGCGACGGCCGGCTCCGAAACGAACAGGTTCGAGACGTGGCCGAGCCGGGCGACCTGGTCCTGGACGGCCGAGACGAGGGCCGGGTGGGCGTGCCCGAGGGCGTTGACGGCGATACCGCCGGTGAAGTCCGTGTACGCGCGGCCGTCTTCGTCCCAGACCGTGCTGCCCTCGCCCCTGACCAGGGCGAGCGCGGGGGTTCCGTAGGTGTCCATCATCACCGCGCGCCAACGGTCGGCGAGCGGCGGCGTCGCGCTCCCGGAGAGCGGTGTCGTCGTGCTGTCGGCGGTCACGCGCCGTCCCCCTTGCCGTCCGGCCCCTCCGGGCCGGGTTCGCCGTCCGGCACCACCGTGGTGCCCGGTCCGTCCTCGGTGAAGACCCCGCGCAGCAGCGCGTGCGGTACCCGGCCGTCGATGACCTGCGCCTTGGCGACGCCCGCCCGTACGGCGCGCAGGCAGCCCTCCATCTTGGGAAGCATGCCGCTCGCGAGCTCCGGCAGCAGGGCGTCCAGCTCGCCGGCCGTGAGGCGGTCGATCACCTCGGTGCTGTGCGGCCAGTCGGCGTACAGCCCCTCGACGTCGGTCATCACCACCAGCCGGTCGGCCCCCAGGGCCACGGCCAGGGCCGAGGCCGCGAGGTCGGCGTTCACGTTGTAGATCTGGCCGTCCTCGCCGCGCGCGACGGGCGAGACCACGGGGATGCGGCCCTGCTCCAGCAGGCCCGCGATCGTCGCGGCGTCCACGTCCACGATGTCGCCGACCAGGCCGATGTCCACCGGCAGGCCGTCGACCCAGGCCGGGCGGCGTACGGCGGTCATCGTGTGGGCGTCCTCGCCCGACAGGCCCACGGCGAACGGCCCGTGGGCGTTGATGGCCCCGACCAGTTCGCGCTGGACCTTGCCGGTGAGCACCATGCGCACCACGTCCATCGTCTCCGGCGTGGTCACCCGCATCCCGGCCTCGAAGCGGGTCTCCAGGCCGAGCCGGTCGAGCAGTGCGCTGATCTGGGGACCGCCGCCGTGGACGACGACGGGCCGCAGGCCCGCGTGCCACAGCTCCACGACGTCCTGGGCGAACGTCCGGTGCGTGGAGGGGTCCACCATCGCGTTGCCGCCGAACTTGACGACGACCGTGCGGCCTTGGAGCTGCTCCAGCCAGGGCAGGTCCCGGGGGGCCGGAACGGTGAGCGCCAAGTCATCCTGCGTCTGCTTCCGCATCGTCTCCGCCGCCTCCGCCGTCTCCGCAGCCATCGCCACCGTCGTCAACTCGGCCCCGTTCACGAGCTGTAGGCGCTGTTCTCGTGCACGTACTCGGCCGTGAGGTCGTTGGTCCAGATGACGGCCGAGGAGTCGCCGGAGCGCAGATCCACGGTGATGGCGATCCGGCGGCCGGACAGGTCGACCTTGTCCCGCGGCTCTCCCTCGGCGCCGTCCCGGCACACCCAGACGCCGTTGATCGCCACGTCCAGCCGGTCCGCGTCGAAGACGGCCGAGGTGGTGCCGATCGCGGACAGCACGCGGCCCCAGTTGGGGTCCTCGCCGTGCAGTGCGCACTTGAGGAGGTTGTTGCGGGCCACTGAGCGGCCCACCTCCACGGCGTCCGCTTCCGAGGCCGCGCCGACGACGGCCACCTCGATCTCCTTGGACGCGCCCTCGGCGTCCGCCACCAGCTGGAGTGCCAGGTCCCGGCACACGGCGTGCACGGCGGCGGTGAGCTCCGCGGTGTCGGGCGTGATGCCCGAGCTGCCCGAGGCGAGCAGCAGCACGGTGTCGTTGGTGGACATGCAGCCGTCCGAGTCCACCCGGTCGAAGGTGGTGCGCGCCGCTTCGCGCAGCGCCGCGTCGAGCACATCCGCGCCCGCGTCGGCGTCCGTGGTCAGGACGACCAGCATGGTGGCGAGTCCGGGGGCGAGCATCCCGGCACCCTTCGCCATGCCGCCCACCGTCCAGCCGGGGCCGGCGGCCACGGCCGTCTTGTGGACGGAGTCCGTCGTCTTGATCGCGACGGCCGCCTCCTCGCCGCCCTCGGGCGACAGCCGGGCCGCCGCGGCGGTGATGCCGGCCGTCACCCGGTCCATCGGGAGCCGGACGCCGATCAGGCCGGTGGAGCAGACCGCGACCTCGTCGGCGGTGCCTGCCAGGGCCGCCGCGGTGCGTTCCGCCATCGCCTGGGCGTCCTCGGCGCCACCGGGGCCCGTACAGGCGTTCGCGCCACCGGAGTTGAGGACGACGGCGGAGATCCGTCCGTCGGCGAGCACGCGGCGGGACCAGCGTACGGGCGCGGCCTGCACGCGGTTCGAGGTGAAGACACCGGCGGCGGCGCGGGACGGACCCCGGTTCACCACCAGGGCCAGGTCCGGGTCACCGGACTCCTTGATGCCGGCGCGCACGGCGCCCGCGAGGAATCCCCGGGCTGCGGTCACACTCACGGAGCCACTCCATTCATGGGCAGGCCCAGCCGTTCCGGCAGGCCGAGGGCCAGGTTCATGCTCTGCACCGCGCCACCGGCGGTGCCCTTCGTCAGGTTGTCGATGGCGCTCACGCAGATCAGCCTGCGGGCGTCCGGGTCCACGGCGATCTGCACCTGGGCGGTGTTCGAGCCGAGGACCGCGGCGGTGGTGGGCCACTGCCCGGGCGGCAGCAGCCGTACGAACGGCTGGTCGGCGTACGCGGCTTCGAACACGGCGCGCACCTCGCCCTCCGTGGGGATCGCGGAGGTCGCGGAGCCGCCCGCGGCCGGGCGCAGCCGCGCCGAGCAGGTGGCGAGGATGCCCCGGGGCATGGGCGCCAGGGTGGGCGTGAAGGAGACCGTCACCTGCTCGCCGCCGGCCGCGCGGGACAGGTTCTGGGCGATCTCCGGGGTGTGCCGGTGGCCGCCGCCGACTCCGTACGGGCTCATGGAGCCCATCACTTCGGTGCCGAGGAGGTGCGTCTTGAGCGCGCGTCCGGCGCCGGAGGTTCCGCTGGCGGCGACGATGACGGCCTCGGGCTCGACCAGGTGCGCGGCGTAGGCGGGGAACAGGGCCAGGGTGACCGCCGTGGGATAGCAGCCGGGTACGGCGATCCGGGTGGCGCCCTTCAACTCGGCGCGGGCTCCCGGTAGTTCAGGCAGACCGTAGGGCCAGGTGCCGGCGTGGGGGCTGCCGTAGAACCGTTCCCAGGCGGCCGCGTCCCGCAGCCGGAAGTCGGCGCCGCAGTCCACGACCAGGGTGCCGGGCTCCAACTCCTCCGCCAGCGCTGCGGATTGACCGTGGGGCAGGGCGAGGAAGACCACGTCGTGGCCGCGCAGGGAGTCGGCGGAGGTGTCCAGGAGGATCCGCTCGGCGAACTCGGGAAGCTGCGGCTGTACGGACCCCAGCGGACGCCCCGCACTGCTGTGCGCGGTCAGCGCACCGATCTCCACGGCGGGGTGCGAGCCCAGCAGGCGGAGCAGCTCCCCGCCCGCGTAGCCGCTGGCACCGGCCACCGCGACCCGTACGGTCATGTTCTTCCGCTCTCTCTCGGTTCGTGTGGGCGCCTTCGGCGCAGGACGGCGCCGCGGCGGGGGCGTCGGCGGGACGCGCTCAGGCATCCTTGCGCACGCTTCGGGACCCTCCGCCGAGCAGCAGCTCGCGGAGCAGGGTCTCGGTCGTGCACACCACCGCGCTGCGGGCGGCCCAGCGCAGGGCCATCTCGTGCTCCTCGGCGGAGAAGTCGGCGACGGCGTCGGCGACCACGAAGGGCTGGATGTCGTTCATGAAGGCGTCCGCGGCCGTCAGGAGGACGCCGAGGTGGGCGTGGACCCCGCAGACGATCAGCTGGTCGCGCCCCTCCGAGCGCAGCAGCCGCCCCAAGTGGCTGCGGAGGAAGGCGTTCTGGCGCACGTTGGCCAGCACGCGTTCGCCGGGCCGCGGGGTGAGCGGCGGGATGATCGCGGCGGCGTCGCTCCCGTCGCCGATGCCCGGCCCCCAGACGTCCGCGGCGAGGCCGCGCTGGCCCGGCGGCTGGGCGGCCGGCTCGGCGGTGAAGAAGACCGGAATCCCCAGTGCCGTGGCGAGGGCCCGAAGTGCCGTGATGTTCTCCACGAGTTCCACGACCGGGGACCTGTCCGTCGGGAGCTCCCCCACGAAATGGTTCTGCATGTCGTGGACGAGGAGTGCGGCGCGAGCGGGGTCTATGGCCCAGGACGCACAGGAGCGGGGCAGGGCGGCGCGGTCGGGCATGGGGTAGGAACCGATGGCCGGCAGGCTCACGACGATCCCCTCCCCCTGATGCCGCGCGAGCGACCCCCACGCAGCCCTGAATGGTTAGCTTAGCCTAACCTAACTTCTCCTGATCCCGCCCGGGCGCCCCGACATGCGGCGACCCCGGGCGCACCGCGACCCCGGGCACACCGCGAGCGCGGCGCATCCGGGGCCGATCCCGGTCAGGCTTCGACGGCCGCCGCGAGGGAACGGGGGCGCAGGTCGGTCCAGTTCGACTCGATGAATTCCAGGCACGCGTCACGGGTGGTCTCGGCGAGGGCGACCGTCCATCCACCGGGAGCCTCGGCGAAGGAGGGCCAGAGGGAGTGCTGACCCTCGTCGTTGACCAGGACCAGGAAGCGGCCGTCGGCATCGTCGAACGGGTTGGTGCTCATACTGGGGTTCCTCCAGGAGCCCGATGGGACCGGCGGGTGGCGTCGGCGTGCGGCGCGCACAGTCCGACAGCGGGCGCCGTGCCCGTGGGGAAGGTCGATCGGGAATGAAGAGAGCCGTTCACTTAGGTTAGGCTCGCCTAATTATAGAGCTTAACGTTTCCCCTTCCCCCTCACAAGGAGGCACCGATGGGTGCACTCGAACGGATCCTGGCCGAGGACGGCTCGGAGAGCCCCTTCGCCGCGTTCGACTTGCCCGCCGCCCCCGGCACCGATGAGTTCTGGGCGGCCGCGGCTCCCGCGTCCGCGCCTTCCGGCGACGGCGGTTGGGTCACCCTGTTCCTGTGGCGCGGGTCCCCGACGGTCATCGACTTCGAGAGCTGGTCGGACCCGGTCGCGCTGCTCCGGTGGCGCGACACGGACTGCTGGTACGCAGAGGTGCGCATGCCCGCCCGGCTCCGAGTGACCTACCGGTTCCTCGCGGATGACGGATCGTCGTACGCCGATCCGCTCAACCCCCTCCGGGCCGGCGGCGACCGGTCCATCGTCGCCACCCCGGACGCTCCGCCCCAGCCGTACTGGCCCGCCGTGGGCGCCGACGACGTACTGCCGCTGCCGCGCACCCGGATCCGGTGGGCGAGCGAACGGCTCGGCGGGAAGCGCACCGTACGGGTCCACCCGGTGGGCGGCGGCGGACCGGTGGTCCTGCTGCTCGACGGGGACGACTGGCTGTACCTGCACCCGGCCATGACGGCCTTCGACGCGGCCTTCGAGGCCGGCGACATGCCCCCGGCCACGCTGGTGTTCCTGCCCACCAAGGACCGGCAGGCGGAGTTCGGTTGCCGGCCCGAGCTGTGGGAGGCGGTACGGGACGAACTGCTGCCGCTGGTCGCCGGGAGCGGGGTGCCCGCCGACCTGGAACGGCTGGTGGTCGCCGGGCAGAGCCTCGGCGGTCTGAGCGCGCTGTACGCGGCGACGGAGTTCCCCGAGCTTGTGTCCCGGGTCGCCTGCCAGTCGGGTTCGTTCTGGTGGACTCCGGAGGCGGCCGACCTGCCCGACCCGCTGGGCGGCCCGCGCGGCGGCGCCATCGCCGCGCGCCTGCGCGAGCACCCCGCCCCGTCCGGGCTGCGGATCGCCTTCGACCTGGGCGAGCACGAGACGCGCATGCTCCCCCACTGCGAACTGGTCGAGGCCCTGACGGAACAGGCCGGTGCGACCGTACGGGTCTCCAGGTCGGCATCGGGCCACGACCGGGCGGGCTGGCGACAGGCCCTGCTCCGGGACGTCGCCTGGGCACTGGCCTGACGGCCTGCTGGCCTGCTGACCTGACTGCCTGACGGCCTGACGGCCTGACGACAAGG